>JBKJVA010000238.1:0-4283 GCA_046589675.1 Usitatibacteraceae bacterium | reverse complement strand
CGCTGTTCAACTCCGGCACGCGCCGTTCGCAGTTGGCGAGCTGCTACCTCACTACCGTGGCGGACGACCTCGACGGCATCTACGAGGCCATCAAGGAAAACGCGATGCTGCAGAAGTACGCCGGTGGCATCGGCAACGACTGGACACCGGTGCGTGCCTTGGGCGCCTACATCAAGGGCACCAACGGCAAGTCGCAGGGGGTAGTGCCGTTCCTCAAGGTGGTGAACGATACCGCGGTGGCGGTGAATCAGGGCGGCAAGCGCAAGGGTGCGGTGTGTTCTTATCTGGAAACCTGGCACCTCGACATTGAAGAGTTTCTGGAATTGCGCAAGAACACCGGTGACGACCGTCGCCGTACGCACGACATGAATACCGCCAACTGGATTCCTGATCTGTTCATGCGCCGCGTGATGGAAGCTGGCAACTGGACGCTGTTCTCGCCGTCGAATTGCCCCGACCTGCACGACAAATTTGGCAAAGCCTTCGAAGCAGCCTACACCGGCTACGAGGCCAAAGCGGCGCGCGGTGAAATGAAGCTTTTCAAGACCGTGCCGGCATTAACGCTATGGCGCAAAATGCTCTCGATGCTGTTTGAGACCGGCCATCCGTGGATTACCTTCAAAGACCCGTGTAACATCCGCTCGCCGCAAAACCATATCGGCGTGGTGCATTCGTCCAACCTTTGCACTGAGATTACCCTTAACACCAATGAAACCGAAATCGCCGTTTGCAATTTGGGTTCGGTCAATCTGGTTGCACACATGAAAGACGATGGCACCAACGGCCGCGTACTCGATCACGCCAAACTGCAGCGCACCATCAGCACCGCCATGCGCATGCTCGACAACGTCATCGACATCAATTACTACGCGGTCAAGAAAGCGCGCGAATCTAACTTAAAGCACCGGCCCGTCGGCCTCGGCATCATGGGGTTCCAGGATTGTCTGCACGAAATCCGCGTGCCCTATGCCTCACAAGCGGCTATCGATTTCGCCGACCAAAGCATGGAAGCGGTTTGCTACTACGCCTACTGGGCCTCGACCGAGCTCGCCCAAGAGCGCGGCAAGTATTCAACCTACAAAGGCTCACTGTGGGATCGCGGCATCCTTCCGCAGGATTCTCTGAATCTGCTGCGCGAAGAGCGCGGTGGGTACGTTGAAGTAGATATGTCGTCGTCGATGGACTGGAAGCCGTTACGCGCCCGCATCAAGGAATACGGCATGCGCAATTCCAATTGCATCGCCATCGCCCCGACCGCAACGATCTCCAACATCATCGGCGTCTCAGCTTGCATCGAGCCGACCTACCAGAACCTGTTCGTGAAATCGAATCTCTCGGGTGAATTCACGGTGGTCAATGATTACCTGGTGCGAGACCTCAAAACGCGCGGCCTGTGGGATGTTGTCATGGTGGCAGACATCAAGCACTTTGACGGCTCACTCGGCAAGATTGATCGCATCCCGCAAGAGTTGCGTGATCTTTACGCCACCGCGTTCGAAGTCGACACCAAGTGGGTGATCGAAGCCGCATCGCGCCGCCAAAAATGGATCGATCAAGCGCAATCGCTCAATATCTACATGGCCGGCGCATCGGGCAAAAAGCTTGACGACACGTACAAGCTGGCCTGGCTGCGCGGCCTTAAAACCACCTATTACCTGCGCACCATGGCGGCGACCTCGGCGGAGAAAACGACCGGTCGCGGCGGCGAATTGAATTCGGTGCCGATCAGCGGCGGTATGGCGGGCATGGGTGCCAGTGCTATCTATGCGGGCGATGCCGGGATGGGCGACGGTGCCGCCGAAGGCAACAAGTTTTGCTCGATCGACAATCCGGAATGCGAGGCATGCCAATAGACAACGCAAATAATCAACTGCGTATTTTTCAGTCACCAACCTTCACCACCCACGTAAAGGACCGCACGATGCAATTTCACATCTTCCAGGATGCAAAGCTCGAATGGCGTTGGCAGCTCTCCGGTGATGACGGCAAGAAGGTTGCCGACTCGGGGGACGGATATCGGGACAAGGATGCATGTCTCGATTCCATTTCTGCGGTGAAAGCGTCAGACGAGGCGATTGTGCTGGAGAACGTTACCAGCCTGATGGATACCGAGCTGTTATCGATGCCCGGATTTTTCCGCCAGCACTGATCGGTGGAGGTGGTAAAGATTTGAGGCGTTGACGAAGTAAGCAGTAAAGATTACACGCGAGCGGGTGCCGCGCAATCGGCCGCCGCTGCAGGCGGCACAGCGCTCGTCGTGAAGCGTCGTTTAAGCAGCAGGCAGCATTGAGCAGGGGGTAAGCGCGATGGTCTTTCACATATATCAGGATGTTGTCGGGCAATGGCGCTGGTATTTATCAGCACCGAACGGCGTAAAACTGGCCACTGCCCCTTTGGGTTATGAACGGCGCGGCGATTGTGTGCTTGCCATCAAGCGGGTACGCGAAGCGGCGGGTGCGCCGATGATTTACGACAACTTCGGTTCGTTGAGCAGCGTGAGTAGTGCGGCGGTGGCTTCAGGGCATTGAGTTGGTGATTTGCTTTCGCCCTCTGCTTTGCTCCAGGTGCGCCCTTGTCCCGTAAACGGGTGAGGGAAGTCAATCGGGAGTCCCTCGCCCGTTTACGGGAGAGGGTGGCCGACAGGCCGGGAGAGGGCAAAGTGAACCACAGCAACATCAGCAAACACCCCACCACCCACCCATGCTGAAAGCCGTAAATCGCCTCACGCCACTTTTGGCAATGTTGTGCATCCAGCAGGCGAACGCAGTCTGGATCGAAACCGGTGCCGAAGTCGAAAGCCGCCCCGGTGTGAAAACGATGTACGTGGTCAGTGCCGATAAAAATATCGCCGACCGCAAAGACGTGAAACACATGGTGTTGTTGTTAACCGGCAGTGCAGGTGTGATCCCCCCGGCGGTCGATGGCATCAAGGAACAAAAGCCGGACCGCGTGGCATTGCGCGGGTACTTCGCCGAGAAACTCGGTGTGCTGGTCGCGGTCGGGTTGCCGAGCGATCAGCCGAAAGGCCTCTCGACGCAATGGCGCGAAGGCACGCAGCATGTGCAGGACATCCGTGCCGTGATGGATGTAATGATGAAGCAGTACCCGGCGGCGCGGTTGACGGTGTTGGGGTTTAGCAATGGTTGTCGTTCTGCAGCGAATGTCAGTGCGGCAGCGCGGAACCGATGGAGTGGAAGTTTGCATAGTGTGGTGATGCTGTCGTGCCCGATGGAAGCTTTCAACGATGTCTGGATGAGCGCGCTGGAAGGCTCAACAGGGCAAAGCAAGGTACCGGTGCTGGCGGTGCATCACCAGCGCGATAGCTGTGTACTGTTTGAAAGCGTCGAAGGGCAGGCTAAGCGGCATGACTTCATCACGGTGGAAGACAGCAGGCAGCCGCGACCGAACATCGCGAAGAATGATTGTGGCAATGGCAGTGCGCACGTATTTGGCGGCAAGGAAGACAAGGTATACCAGGCGATCGTCGACTGGATAAATACCGGCAAGACAACAGATTTGAAGTAGCAACAATGAAACGGCCGGCAACCTCACCGGTCATACACAACACGCATTAGGAGTAATTAAAAATGTCTTTATCTTGGGACGACACACCAACCGCCACCCCACCGATGCCCATGGCTGCACCCCCGCGCCTGCAGCAGGCGGTGGCCGAATATGCCGCAACAGCAAAGAAAGGCGTGCTGGCCCGCCCGATGCTCGATGATCTCCCCAATGCGCCCCCCGCCGGTGAAACCGATGCCGAAGTAGACGCTCGCTTCGCAAGAGTTCGCGCCGAAGAAAAGCGCGTCATCAACGGCAAATCGGACGTAAACCAGCTCGTCCCATTCAAATACAAATGGGCCTGGGACAAATACCTTTCCGGCTGCGCCAACCACTGGATGCCGCAGGAAGTAAACATGAACCGCGACATCGCCACCTGGAAAGACCCGAACGGTCTCACGGATGACGAGCGCCTCATTGTCAAACGCAACCTGGGTTTCTTCGTCACCGCCGACTCGCTGGCCGCCAACAACATCGTGCTGGGCACCTATCGCCACATCACCGCCCCCGAGTGCCGCCAGTACCTGCTGCGCCAGGCGTTCGAAGAGGCGATCCACACCCACGCCTACCAGTACATCGCCGAGAGCCTGGGCCTGGACGAGAGCGAGATCTTCGCCGCCTACCAGGAAGTGAAGTCCATCCGCGACAAGGACGAGTTCCTGATCCCCTTCATCGAAGCCATCAGCGACCCGCACTTCCGCACCGGCACCCCCGAGAACGAC
>JBKJVA010000091.1:0-6135 GCA_046589675.1 Usitatibacteraceae bacterium | reverse complement strand
CGCACTAAAAAACTCCACCGCCTCCGCCTGCACCCTGGTCCGTTTCATCGGCGGCAAACTCTGCCAGATGCGCTTGCCGTAAGGCTTCTCCACCAACCGCGGATCACAAATCATCAGCACACCGCGATCCGTCTCGTCGCGAATCAAACGCCCCGCACCTTGCTTTAACGTAATTGCCGCGTGCGGCACCTGATACTGCATGAAGGCATTGCCGCCGGACCGATTGATCGCGTCGATGCGCGCCGCCAACACCGGATCATCGGGAGGTGCGAATGGAAGCTTATCAATCACCACCAGTGACAGCGCATCACCTTTCACGTCGACGCCCTCCCAAAACGATTGGCTCGCCACCAGCACCGCATTGCCGAGTTTGCGAAATCTCTCCAGCAATTCATTGCGCGTGCCTTCGCCTTGTACCAGCAATGGAAATTCCCACCCGCGCTTTTCGGCATGACCTTTCAGCGATTCATACGCGCGATCCATTGCCTTCAAGGACGTGAATAACAGGAAGCTGCGCCCGGCCGCAGCTTCAATCAACGGCAGCGCGGCGGTGACGACAGCCTCGGTATGTTCAAACGTATTTGGCGCAGGCATGTTGTCGGGCACATACAGCAGCGCTTGATTGGGATAGTCGAAAGGCGATGGCCAGAATGCGGTTTCGACCACGCGCTCGTTAAGGGTATCGTCTTCGAAATCATCGCCCGACTGATCGTTGACCAGTCCCATTTCGGTCTGGTAATGTGAAAATTCACCTTTGACTGCCAGCGTCGCCGAGGTAAAGATCCATGCGCGTTTCTGGCTGAACACCTGACTTTTGAAAATATTGGCAATCGACAGTGGCGTCAGATGCAGTGCTAGCGAATGCCCGAATACTTCCGCCCAGCGCACATAACCTTCAATGCTTGCATCCTGCCAGCGCGCCAACCGGCTGGCGAATTCATCCGCGCGTTCGAGGCAATTGGTCAGTTCCTGCGCTCGATCCGCCTGGCTTTCCAGCATCTCGCGCAGCTCGGCGATTTTCTCCTGACAATCGGCATACGCATCAGTAAATCCTTCGCGTTCGCTGGTCTCCTTGCCGGGAATTCGGGTGTTGTCCTCATGCATCACCAGCCGCAAATCGCGCGCTGCTTTGTCGAGTGCGCCCGCGCACTCCTGCAAATCCTTGAAGTCGCCCGCGTGCTCGACACCCGCCAGGCGTGTATCACGTGCGAGTTCGATCAATTGCGAGGTGGTAACGACTTCGCCAAAGAACATCGTTGCTGTTTCTGGCAGTTGGTGGGCTTCATCGAAAATGACCGTATTGCAGGCAGGTAACAGTTCCTGCGCACCATCGTCCTTTAACACCAGATCGGCGAAAAACAGGTGGTGATTCACGACCACTACCTCCGCTTCCATCGCTGCTTTGCGCGCTTTCATGACGAAGCATTCCGCGTACTGTGCGCATTGCGAGCCGAGACAATTCTCCCGCGTCGACACCGCTGCTGTCCATGCGCTTGATCGCTCGGATACATCCGGCAGCTCGGCTTTGTCACCGGTGCCACCTCCATTCAGACAGCGATCTGCGAAGCGGCGAATGACATGGATATGTTTTGTATCTTCGCGGCTCAGGAAGCGCCCGTCGGCGATGGCACCATCCAGGTGATGCAGGCAAACGTAATTGGCGCGGCCCTTCAGCAGTGCCGTCGACACGGGAATTCCCAATGCGTTGATGACAGTGGGAATGTCGCGGCGAAAAAGCTGGTCTTGCAGGTTTTTGGTACCAGTCGAAATGATTACCTTGCCGCCTGATTGCAGCGCGGGTATCAGGTAGGCATATGTTTTCCCGGTGCCGGTGCCCGCCTCTGCAACCAATACCCCGGCGCGCTTGATGGCGGAATCAATTTTTTCCGCCATTGCGATCTGGCTTTGGCGGTGACGAAAACCCTCAATATTCTTCGCGAGCGGCCCTTCCGGGCCAAAAATGACGCTGATTTCTGACATAGTGGGATGATACCCTGCGTCGACGTACTATCCACAGTTGCCCCCATGGTCGCCTTGGTTTAATAGTCCTCACGCACGTCCAAAAATAATCTTCTCTTTCGTCAGTAATTTGGAAATGAGCAACACCGCAACCACCGAGATTACAGCGTTGACGGTAAAGGGCAGCAGGTAATGCATCGCGTTCACCGTCTCACCACGCAGGAGTCGCGTAATCACCATCAATTGCCCCAACATTGGTACGAACAACTGCCAGGTTGCATCCTTGAGTTGCGCAAGCATGCCGATGGCGGGTGCCATCGACACCACCATGATCAGGTACGACACATAGGTTTGCGCCTCTTTGTAGGTGCGGCCATAGGTGGCGATCAGCATCTGCAGAGCACCGATGGCGGGTGCGAATGAAAACATGGTGAGCGCAAATCCAAGATATTGCGCCGGACTGATCGACAAAACACTGGCCAGATTTGGCAGTGGCGCGAAACTCAAGGTCAACGCGAACCCGCACATCGTCAGCGCAGCTACCGCGAGGCCATAAAACGCGACTGCCAGCCATTTCCCCGTCACGAGCGCGGCGCGTGATACCGGATTCATCAACAACGGCTCCAGTGAACCGCGTTCGCGTTCGCCGGCTGTGACATCGATGGCAATTGCAGTAACACCGCTCACGCAACCCAGTAACGTGATCCACGGAATGATGAACAATAGCCCCGCTGCGCGCTGTGCCGCCGTACCCAGGTTCACATCCTGCACGTCGACCGCACGTGTGAGCTGCGGCGAGATGCCACGCACAATCAGGCGTTGTGTCGCCACTTCCGCGTTGAATCCGCGCATCAAGCGGCGCAGCACACCGATGGACGCATTGCCGGCATCCTGGCGGGTATCGTCGAACACCAACTCGACGGTAGCCGTGCCGGTGTGAAATTTCTCTTCAAATCCCGTCGGAATGACCAGTACCGGATCGTGTTTGCCGTTTTTGATCAAGTCACGAAAATCGGGCTTGGGTTCCTTTATCGTCACATCCTGGCGCGCAAAGAAATTGGCGATTTGCGGACTGTTTGACTTACCCTCAACAAACACTTCGCGCGCTTCGGCTTTTTTTTCCACGCTGCTGATGAATTGGGTCAGTCCGATCAAAAGCAGCGGGCCCATTGCAATCGACAGGAAAAAAATCATCGCGGCGGTGCGCCGGTCGCGCAGATGATCGGTAAGTTCTTTCTTGCAGACGGTAAGGATGGTGGGCCACATCATGCGACCTCGCTATGTGCTTCGGTTGCGCTCGACGCATCGCTCAATGCAATAAATGCATCCTCCAGATTTTTCTTACCGCTCATCTCGATCAACTGCGCTGTGGTGCCCTGTGCAGTCACACGGCCATGGGAAATGATGATGATCTCGTCGCAGAGTGCGGCAACTTCCTGCATGACGTGACTTGAAAACATCACCGTCTGCCCGTCGGACTTCAAGCGTTTGATGAGTTCGCGTAAGGCGCGTGTGCTCATCACGTCGAGGCCATTGGTCGGTTCGTCGAGAATCACATTGGTCGGCTCATGGATGAGCGCGCGCACGATGGCCACCTTCATGCGTTCGCCCTGCGAAAACCCCTCAGTGCGGCGATCAAGTATTTCCTTCATGTCGAGCCATTCGACAAATCGTGCCAGTGTTTTTTCCGAGCGTACAATTTCTACGCCGCGCAGCTCAGCGTAATAGCGGATATTTTCACGCGCGGTCATGCGCGTATAGACGCCCCGCGAATCGGTCAGCAGGCCGCAGGCGCGGCGCGCGGCGTCGGGTTCCAGCGCTACATTGACGCCGTCGATCATTGCCGATCCTGAATCGATACTGACGAGCGTGCCGATCATGCGGATTGCCGTCGTCTTACCAGCGCCGTTCGGTCCGAGCAGGCCGGTGATGGCACTACTGTTCGCGGTAAACGTGACACCATCGACAGCCTTGACTTTGCCGAATTGCTTTTTCAGATCGCGTACCTCTATCATTTTTTGCCTTCATCTGTTTGCACAGGATTTCCCGTCAGGTCCGATTTTGGCTTTTCCCGCAACGGCTCGACGAACAGCGGGCGCGGCAGGCGCTCAAGACATTTGGCGTCGAGATCCGCAACGGAAGCGGTTTCAATAAACTTCTTGATGAGCTTTGGTCCACAGCCCCGGCTGCTAACGCCGTGCCCCACGTTCGGGGCAACGGCGTGGAGCGAATTGGGAAAGCTTTTCTTCACTTCCTCGCCATATTGCGGTGGTGTCACCGGATCGAGCGCACCTGAAAGAATTAGCACAGGCTTTGACGACTTGACCGGTTGATCGAAATCTTTTGCCATGGTGCCTTTTGGCCAGATTTCACAACCTTTCGCGAATTCGTCGACAAACAGTTGGCCGAAAGGTTGCGGTTGTAGTTGTGATGGCAAGATAGCGCCGCGCTTGATCCTCGGCACATCTTCGGCGCACACCACCGAGAATCGCATGCCTATCGCTATCTTTTCTTCTGCCGAATCGCCAAAGATAGCGCTCAGGGCCATCAAGGGTGCATAGTCCCCCTGTTTTGCTTTTGCCAACGCTGTGGGCAGCATGGCGGCCATTTCTGGTACGTACAAGGTCGAAAAGACCACTACCAGGAGCATGTCGCGTGTCACGTTGACGTCACGCGCGATGCCGGTGACAGGGCCCATGATACTGACGCTGGCTGGCTTTTTCGCGAGACTGGCAAGGAGTTCATCTACATTGAGTTTGAGATCTGCGTGGCGCTTGCTGCACTGCGCTTGCTTACCGCAGGCGACAAACATTTTTTCCAACGCCTGACCAGCATCGCGCGCAAAACTCTCCGGCAACGCCAGCGACGGCGGCGCAACACCGTCGAGCACCACGCTACGCACCCGATTTTCATAGCGACGCAGATATTCCATTGCCGCGCGGGTACCGTACGAACCTCCCCAGAGATTGATGCTTTCATAACCGAGCGCCTCGCGTATCTGATCAATATCGGCCATGGCGATGGTGGTCGTGTACTGCGTCAGGTCTGCCTTCTGTTCAAGCTTGCTGCGGCACGCCGCAATTGCCTTGCGGCTCATCGCATTGCGTTTGGCCGGGTCAGACATTGCTGGCAACGCGTCATCCGGAAACGTGCAGTGCAAGCCATTGGATTTTCCAGTGCCGCGCTGATCGATCAATACCAAGTCGCGTTTGCCGTTTAGCCCACCCAGAATAGCCAATGCCTCGCGGGCAAGTTCGCTTGCCGCCTGACCGGGGCCGCCTGCAAAAAGGAACACCGGGTCGGGTTCCTTATTGCGTGCGATCGCCGGGAGCACCACGATATTCAAAGCAATCTTTCGGCCCTGACGTGTCTCGCGGTTTTCGAAAACATCGAGCGTGGCGCATTTCACTTCGTTATCCACAAACGCAACCCGGCAAGGCTTAAGCGTTAACGGCGCGGCAGGTCCAGGCACCGCGCCCTCGTTGCACGCGGCGAGCGAAATTACGGAGATTGCAAAGCTGGAGATCAATCGTTGCTTGGTCATCGACAAGTTTCCAGTTTCAAGTCAGGAACGCCGCACCTTACCGGCGTAATGCTTAGAAGTCAAAACGGTGCCGACGAACAGCCGGAAAATCGCTACGAGATGCCTATAATGCGACGATGAAATCACCCGATTCGCCTCCCGCCACGCCGACATTCCCCAAGCATGATCCAGCCACCCCGGCGTTTTGGGATGTGCGCTTTGACGCCGCCTTCACGCCGTGGGATCAGGGCGGCGTGCCGCAATCGCTGGCGAATTATGTTTCGCAACACCCCGCCGCAAAAAAAACCCTCATTCCGGGTTGTGGATCAGCACATGAGTTGCGATTTTTCGCGGAGCAGGGCTGGGAGGTGACGGCAATTGATTTCTCGCCCGCCGCCGTGTTGAAGGCCAAATCATTGTTGGGAACATTGGCAAGTCACATTCGCGAACAGGATTTTTTCGGCGAGGCCCTTGACCGCGAGCGCTTCGAGGTGATTTACGAACGCGCGTTCCTGTGTGCATTGCCGAGGCGGCTGTGGCCGCAATGGGCGACGCGTGTGGCGCAACTCATCCCAGCCGATGGCCGCCTGATTGGCTTTTTCTTTTTTGATGATAGCGAAAAGGGCCCACCATTCGGTATCGCTCCCACAGCA
>JBKJVA010000308.1:0-4294 GCA_046589675.1 Usitatibacteraceae bacterium | reverse complement strand
CTTTGCTCAGGCGATCAAAGCTGCCCCACGCGCGACTGAAGGTATCGCCGTCATTATTTTTATCGTGAACCTCAACCATCCGTAGCGCTTCGTAATTTTGCACCGGTTGTGGCGGCGACGACGAGGTAAGCCCCAGGAACGCGAGCGTATTGAGAATTGCCTGATAGCCCACTTCCGGCGAAGATGGGTCATCGTGCGCGCCGCATTCAAGCGTGATCGCATAGCCACCGACTGATCGCATGTACTCGGTGGTGCCGACACCATAGCGCGAGTCGGTGTTGAGCGCAGTTGTACGCTTACCATCGGGAATCATGTCGCGCACGCGCCGCTCAACCCCTTTCGCGTAGGTGCTCAGCCAGCCATCCACAAACCGGTGGATGCCAAGCCGCCTGGCAAGCGCCCGCTCCTTTTCGAAATGTGCGAATGGTTGTAGCGCACCGGCATTATTTTCCGGGCCCAGCATCGCGAAGGCAGGATTCTGCGCACGCGTCGAATGAAGATCAAGCAACACTTCGTGGTTGGCCAGTAAAGCGCACAACCAGTTTGCGATATGGTCTTCAAAGTCGCTCGGTTGCGCGACCGGGTATAGATTGCGATTCAGATTCCTGTCCCCTGCACGATCATGCAGCGCGTAGGCGAGCGGATTGGTGATCGGCACGAAGGTAACCATGCCGCTGACGATGGTTAGCCGCTGTTGTTCAAGGTCGTCAAGGACGCGATGAATGGCTTTTGTGCCACAGGTTTCGTTGCCATGAACGGCACCGGTGATGATGACGCGTGGACCGGCGGCAATACCTGTGTAGTTGACGGATTTGAAATGCAAACCCGCAGGCGGAACGGTCGAGGAATTAGTTTCTGCCATGCTCTGAAGTGGGATGGGACAGGTCGGGCCTGCACCAATGATCAATAATTGGGAAGTTTTCTCCTATGCAAATCAGGAAAACGCCAGAATACCCCAGCGCAGAATAATCCGCGAGTAATTTTGCGAACGGGGGCGCAAGCAACTTGCCTCTTGACCAGCTCTATTTCGTCGGCGCTCGCTGACGTACGCCCATGCACACCGGGGCGTGAGATGGTTGTCACGCCCCGGCGCCTATTGAGTCGGCAACTAAATATGTTTAAATTTTTTAAACTCGTCTTCCCCGCGAAGGGTGAAGGCATGCCTTCACCCCAGCGACTTACAGGTGTACGCCACTGGATCCCCGCCTTCGCGGGGAAGACGAAATTAACAGGTTTAATCGCCGGATCAATAATACAAATTGGCTTAACTAGTCAATTTCTTTAATTGTCTTGGTGGGCCCATTGGTGGTGACAGATTCAATGCCTTTGTCGCGCGCTGATGTGCTGCTATACATTTCGCTCGTTCCAATAATTTGGTTATTGGCCGCACTCAACACAAAATACGCCGCGCCGTCGGTAGCGACTTTTCGCTCGTACCGATCCTGCTTCGGCGAGTTCGTTTGCACCGACTCAATGCCACTCTTCGCAGCGTCTTTCGTCGTGTACGTCTGGCTGGTGAGTATCGTCTCGTGATTGCCTGCCTTGAGATTGAACATAAACCCCTTACTTCCCGCGCTTTTCAATTCGTAATAGCCCGTCATAGTTGACCTCGTCAATTTAAAAGTTAATGGAGTGTTGCCACCGTCGGACGCCCTGGGGGATGGCTAACCTAAAGGCGATATCAGCGCACTGCTTTCTTGACGTCGCTTTTCACGTCGCCGTAGCCTGCCTGCGCTTTACCGAGCTGCTTCTTGACTTTGCCCTTCGCTTCCATTTCTTTATCGCCGATGATCTTGCCCGCGACTTCTTTGATCTTTCCAGTTACTTCTTTTTTCCGCCCTTCGACTTGATCCCTATTCATCGTCTGTTCCTCCAGTGATTGGTAAAAAATAGTGTTGGCATGGGGCTTAAAACTGCCATCTGCCATCAAGATCATGCCAGCGGCTAAAAACGTCGTCCGTGCGTCACCGCACAAAAGCACACTGGATTGGAAGGAAGTTTTTCAAGGGGCGGGCGATAGCCTGTGGCCATGCTCGTCGCATCGCTCTGCGAGGGGCGATGGCACCATGCAGGCATTCGGCGGCATTCAGCAAACCAGCATGGGAAGTGCCGCGCCAAGACTGTAGCAAGGACGACGAAAATTCGCCGCCGGCTGCTAACCAGCAGCCAAAATCTTTGGGGGTGGTGGGCCGTGTTGGACTTGAACCAACGACCAAAGGATTATGCTTACCACTTCAGCTTTCGCTGCCTGTTTCCAGTTCGTGGTCTGGACTCTATCTTGCCTTTCGGCCTTCCCGTCGAGTCTCTACACGTTCCCCAACTTGCGGGGCTTCGCTCGGTATTGGCGTCGCAGTTCTCACTGCTTTAGCTTTCACCGAATTTGAGAAGTTCTACATCCAGACAGAGTGAACTTGCCCGGTGCAACCCATCAAAATCAGCCATACGCATCTTCCGCGTTTAGGCTTCTTTTCTTAAGTCCTCTGCTCTAACCAACTGAGCTAACGGCCCACAACGCCATTATACGGTTTGTATGTCGCCGCTCATACCCTCCTCTGCCCACTGTTTTGGGGTCAATGCCAAACACATTTAGTACTGGCGATCATCACAGGCCGAAAATGCGGACATTCAATGATGTTCTCGATCGATTTTCAGCGACTGGTGACGAGGCAGTTAAAATCAGCGACCCGGCACAATTTCGCTTTAGCGCCAACAAAATGCAAAGAGCGCGCACCGATATGCCCCGACGGACCAACAAGCTGTGTTGATTCATCTGCTGCACGATTTGTCGATATGAAAAAGAAACCGAAAAATGCAAGCGCCTGATCAACCCATTCTGAGAGACATTGTGCTGGTCGGCGGCGGTCACAGCCACGTGGGTGTGCTCAAAAGCTTTGGCATGAAGCCCATTCCTGGCGTGCGCCTCACCCTCATCTGTACCGACATGCACACGCCTTATTCGGGCATGTTGCCGGGCTACGTGGCGGGCCACTATGACTACGATGACGTACACATCGATTTGAGCCGTCTTGCGGTGTTTGCCGGCGCGCGCCTGTACCGCGACGAAGTGATCGGACTTGACCGCACCAACAACAAAGTGCTGTGCCGCAATCGTCCGCCGGTACCTTACGATCAGTTGTCTATCAACATCGGCTCCACCCCACAGTTGCGGCAAGTACCGGGGGCTGCTGAAAATGCGGTGGCGGTCAAGCCGATCCAGCGCTTCAACGATCGCTGGCTGGCGTTGCTTGAGCGGGTGCAGCAGCATCCGGGCAAACTGACTATTGCCGTGGTGGGTGCGGGTGCAGGCGGCGTTGAGCTGCTATTGGCGATGCAGTTTCGTTTGCGCAACGAATTGCAAAAGCTGAGTCGCAACCCGGACGATCTGGTGTTTCACCTGTTCACAAACGTAGCCGATATTTTGCCCACGCACAGCCAGGCGGTGCGCACGCGTTTCGATCGCGTGCTGGCCGAGCGTGGCGTGGCGGTGCATCGCAATGCGGCGGTGACGCAGGTATTGGCCGGCCAATTGCAAACAGCTTCGGGTGAATGGTGGGCTGCCGACGAAATTGTTTGGGTCACCAGCGCTGGCGGTGCTCCCTGGCTGCGCGATACCGGTCTGGCGCTGGACGCTGACGGTTTTATCAACGTCACTGATACCCTCCAGACAGTGACCGACCCCAACATCTTTGCAGTGGGCGATATCGCCAGCATGGTCAATTACAAACTTGAAAAAGCCGGCGTGTTCGCAGTCAGGCAAGGCCCGTCCCTGACCGCAAATCTGCGTCGCGCCGTTGAGGGAATCCCACTGCTCCCCTATCACCCGCAAAGTCGTTGGCTGGCCCTCATTAGTACCGGTGATAAATACGCCGTCGCTTCGCGCGGATGGCTGAGCTTTTCGGGTAAAAAAGTCTGGCAGTGGAAAGACTGGATTGACCGCCGCTTCATGACCAGGTTTCAAGACTTGATGCTGATGGAAACCAGCGCGCAACGCGCGAACATCACAACGACCAACCCGGTTAAGCTAAGCCAGGAAGAATCGCTGCAAGCGATTTCCGCCGTTGCCATGCGCTGTGGCGGTTGCGGTGCCAAAGTCGGCGCTACCGTGTTGTCCCGGGCGTTAAGTAATCTGCATCCGGTGGACCGCGACGATGTCGTGATCGGCCTTAAAGACCCTGACGATGCCGCCGTGGTGCGCGTTCCGCCGGGCAAGGCGATGGTGCATTCGGTGGATTTTTTCCGCTCCTTTATTGATGACCCGTACATTTTTGGCAAAGTGGCTGCCAACCACGCGCTG
>JBKJVA010000123.1:0-2489 GCA_046589675.1 Usitatibacteraceae bacterium | reverse complement strand
GCGCGCATCGTTGCCGCGTATCCGGCGGCGACTAATTGGTCGTGGGAATTTTCCTTACCGACCAGCGTGTGCAAATTCATGCGGATAGCAACGTCGGCGTGGCGTATTTGCTCGTTTATTAGCGCATTGGCCATGATTTGCATGGTTTGAAATGCGACGCCAGTCAGCCCTTGAACTTTTTCTTCACTCGGTCGAAAGGCGACATCCACACCAATGACGATATCCGCACCCATCTCGCGCACGGCGATGACCGGCACCGGTTCGGTCAAACCGCCATCGACCAGATCGCGCCCGTCGAATTTAACCGGCGCAAAAATTACCGGGATGCTCGACGATGCGCTGACCGCCGCCCCCGCAGACCCTTTACGAATGATGACGCGCTCCCCGGTCGCCACGTCGGTCGCGATCGCACCGAACGAGACGGGCAATTGCTCCAGCCTTCGATTGCCCAGCGCTTTGTCGATCAACGTTCGCAATTTGTCATTTTGCATTAGCCCCTTGCCGGACCACGACAGGTTCAACAAAACGTTTGGCCATTCGATACGGCGCGCGATCTGTTCGATTTCGCTTTGTGGCAACTGTGCTGCTGCCAGCACGCCGAAGATCGCACCCACACTCGTGCCCGCAATGAACTGAAATTTGAGGCCTTTTTCGGAGAATGCTTTCAGCACACCCACATGCGCGATGCCGTGAAGCGAGCCACCGCCTAATGCGATACCCACCCGACGGCTGACGACCTTGCCACGCGCAGATTTTGGCGGAGCGGAATGGGACGCCGGTGCGGCAAGTGCCAAGACCGGCATGCAACTGAGGGTACCCAGAAATTTTCTGCGCTGCATCGAAACCACCTGTCCCAAAGAAACTACATCAATACCGAGCATGCAACAAACATGCTGTCGTCAAGTTTTTGCATTCTTCAACCGTAGCGCGTTAAAAATCACCGAGGCCGAACTCAAGCTCATGGCAAGGGCTGCGATCATCGGCGACAACAGCCAGCCGGTCAATGGGTACAACACACCGGCAGCAATCGGTACGCCCATTGCGTTGTAGACAAATGCGAAGACGAGGTTTTGTCGCATGTTTCCAACGGTGGCTTCCGACAGAATCCGGGCGCGCACCATGCCGCGCAGATCACCCTTGACGAGGGTAACTTGTGCACTATTCATCGCCACATCCGTGCCGGTGCCCATGGCCACGCCTACGTCGGCTTTTGCCAGGGCCGGTGCGTCATTGATGCCATCACCGGCCATTGCGACAATGCATCCCTCGCGCTGCAGCTTATCCACCAGCGCCAGCTTATCGGCTGGCTTCACTTCGCCATGTACTTCATCGATACCCAGTTTAGCGGCCACGGCGCGGGCTGTGGTCAAACCATCACCGGTTGCCATGATGACGCGAATGCCGGCAGCTTTCAAACTCGCGAGCGCTTCGGCGGTCGTCGCTTTGACAGGATCGGAAACCGCCAATAATCCTGCGAGCGCGCCATCGACGGCAAGGTACATGACGCTGGCACCTTGTGCGCGCAAGTCTTCGCCATCGGCTGCCAGCGCCGCGACGGCGACACCTGTTTCATCCATTAATGCCGTGTTGCCCAGTACCAGGCTTTTGCCAGCGACCGACCCACGCACACCGATGCCGCTGCCCGACTCAAATTGCTCTGCCTTTTCCAGGTGCAGCTTGCGCTCTCGCGCAGCCGAAACGATTGCCGCGGCCAGTGGATGTTCGCTGCCTTGATCCAGACTCGCGGCCAGCCGTAGCACCTCGTCCCCGGTAAACCCGGCTGCCGGGATCGCACGATCAAATACCGGCTTGCCTTCGGTGAGTGTGCCGGTTTTGTCGACGATCAGTGTATCGACCTTGCGAAAGTTCTCGATGGCGGCCGCATCGCGAAACAGCACGCCTTGCGTTGCCGCCTTGCCCGTTGCCACCATGATCGACATCGGCGTCGCCAATCCCAACGCACAGGGGCAGGCGATGATGAGCACGGCAACAGCATTGATCAAACCATAGACCCAACTCGGCTCCGGGCCGAACCATCCCCAGGCGAGCAAGGTAAGAACCGCGATGCCTACGACAGTCACCACAAAATAGCCCGCCACGATATCTGCCATGCGTTGCATGGGTGCCTTCGAGCGTTGCGCCTGCGCGACCATCTGCACGATCTGTGCGAGCATGGTTTGCGAGCCGATTTTTTCAGACCGCATCACCAGACTGCCACTGGTATTGAGCGTCGCGCCGATCACAAGGTCGCCGGGTCGCTTGGTCACCGGCATGGGCTCGCCGGTCAGCATTGATTCATCGACTGCGCTGGTACCTTCAGTCACTGCACCATCAACGGGGACTTTCTCACCGGGCCGCACACGCAACAAATCGCCCACATGAATGTGCGTGAGCGCCACGTCTGCTTCGGTGCCGTCCGCGTTGATCCTGCGCGCCGTCTTGGGTGCCAGGCCCAACAATGATTTGATCGCCGCCGAAGTCTGGGAACG
>JBKJVA010000026.1:0-3637 GCA_046589675.1 Usitatibacteraceae bacterium | reverse complement strand
AAAATTTGCCAGGGAAGGTGCGGAAGAAGAGCTGGATATGGATGGCACCATCCGCGCGACCGCCAATAACGCGGGCTACCTCGACGTCAAGCTCGTGCCGGAGCGGCACAACAAGATAAAAGTGCTGCTGTTTCTCGATGTGGGCGGCTCAATGGATGACTACGTGCATCGCTGCGAGGAATTATTTTCTGCTTGCAAGACCGAGTTCAAGCACCTTGAATATTTTTACTTCCATAACTTCATTTACGAATCGGTATGGCGCAATAATCGTTTGCGACACAATGAGACATTTCCCACTTTCGATGTGCTGCATAAGTACGGGCATGACTACAAGTTGATCATCGTCGGCGATGCGACAATGAGCCCCTACGAAATCCTCCAGCCCGGTGGTAGTGTGGAGCATTGGAATGAGGAGCCCGGCGCAGTTTGGTTAACGCGCCTCACAGACCTGTATCGGCGTGCAATCTGGATAAATCCGACGCCGGAGGCGCACTGGCCCTGGACGCAATCGATCAAGCTGGCGCGGGATTTGATGGAAGATCGGATGTTCCCGATGACGGCCAAAGGCCTCGAGGAAGGCATGAAAGCGTTGCGTTAGAACTCTGGCGTGTACTGCCAAGGCGGACCACGCGCAAACTTTGCCGAATTGCAGACGTGAATGAATGGTCTACAATCCCATTGACACAGAAAGAATTGAGGAAGCATGCGCATCGCACTACTCGAAGATGACGTCGCCGTAGGACTGGCGATGCAACAGTGGCTTGAGGCGGCTGGACACATTGTTCACAATTTCACTTCGGGAAAAACTATTGTCCGTGAGGCCGCTCGCGAGAGTTTCGACATGTTCCTGCTTGATTGGCATGTACCCGATCTCTCTGGCGAAGAAGTACTTCGCTGGTTGCGCGAAAAGCAGTTGTCGACCGCGCCAGTATTGTTTGCTACCAGCCGCGACTCTGAGGAAGACATCGTCGCCGCGTTACAAGCGGGTGCAGATGACTACATGGTCAAGCCGGTTCGCCGCCTTGAACTGCTCGCGCGCGTGGAATCTCTTCTGCGACGTACCCAGACCAAACAAGCCGAAATCGAACCGCTCTCGATCGGCCCTTACCGGATCAATCTTGTTGATCGCGTCGTGTCCCTCGACGGCGAGCCGATTGAAATGACGGACAAGGAATATGAGCTGACGGTTTTCCTGTTTCGCAACATTGGACGCCTTACCTCACGCGGCCACATATCGGAAAGTGTCTGGGGGCGATCCTCGGATGTGCAGTCTCGAACCGTTGACACCCATGTGAGTCGCGTACGCAAGAAGCTCGAACTTGGTCCCGCCCGTGGTGTGCGTCTGACGCCGGTATATAACTTCGGCTATCGACTTGAAAGAGTCAGCGTGCCAGACGAATTATCAACTTGAGTGCTGAAATTGCTGGTTTTTGCTTCGTAATCCCGCTACTGGCGTTGCCCAACTAAAACCCGCCGGGGATGATAGCGACCACTGCAGCCGCCCGGCTATTTACGTTTGCTTCACCCGCTGAAACGAATAGATGCCATCCGCGTCCAGTGTGCGTTTCGCCCGGCCTTCACGCCACAGATAATGAAGGTGCGCGATGGCCTCGCCGATGGCAAACACCAGCTGATGATCATCCAGCGGCCGATGAAACAGCACCGGCAATATTTCCCCTGCGTGCTTTGGCATCTCGATTGCGGCTTCCAGTTCTGCTAGCCGTTGTACGTGGTGCTGACGCAGTTGTGCAAGACGCGCATGCAGACCGGAAAAGACGCGGTCATGCGAGGGCAGAACCAGCGTGTCGACTGGCAATGGCTCGAACTTGTCCATGCTATTTAGAAACTGCTTGAGCGGATTTGCCTCCGGCTGATTTCCCCATACGCCAACATTGGTGGTAATGCGCGGCAAAATCTGGTCGCCTGAAATCAAGATATTGTCGCTGGCCGAAAATAGTGTGGCGTGCTCTGGCGCGTGGCCGAATGCGGTAATCACCCGCCATTTGCGTGCACCAATAGTGATTTCATCGTGTTCCATAATGCGGTAGTACTGCTTTGGCACCGTCGGTACACCGCGCTTGTAGGCACCCGAACGGACTTTTTGCGCTTCCACAAAATCCGGACGTACTTTGCCCAGACCATGTGCGATGAATAACCGCGCTGAATTTTCTCTGTCAAAACCTGCCACATCTTCAGCCGCCGCGTGTGCGGACAAATATTCCGACGTCGTCATCCATACGGGTGCACCGGTTTTTTCATGCAGCCACGCCGCGCAGCCGACATGATCCGGATGGTAGTGCGTGACAATGATGCGCTTGACCGGTTTGCCGCCCATGATTCCGGCGAAATGTCGTTCCCACAGCTCGTGTGTGACTGCTACGCCATAACCGGTATCGACGATGGTCCAGCCGTCGCCGTTTTCATCGGTATCCTCCAGCAACCACAAATTGATGTGGTTGAGCGCGAAGGGCAACGGCATGCGAATCCAGTAAATACCGGGGGCGACAAGAATGGATTCTCCCGCTGCGGGCGGTATTTCGTGAGGATAGGTGATCATCGTGAGAGTGTCGAGGTGGCAGGCTGCGCGCAAGATCTGCGACGCAGTATCTTTACGCACAGCGGTGCGAGGCGGGTTATTTATGCGTAAAGATAAATACGCCATCCCAGTTTTCACCCGGAGGTGCTAAACGCAGGGCCGCAATGCGGTCCGCATAAACGCCGTAGACCTTACGTTTGGGATCGGCCTGTATCAACGTCGTGAGCAAGGCCTCCGCGTCATCCCAGCGCTGTTGGCGAAAGCGATCAAGCACACGATGGAAGCGCTCTACCTCGTCGAGCAGTTGATCGGTCACTTCGCCTTTCTGGCCGATCGGCTCATAAATCGAAATCGGCAACAGTTTGCCTTTAACACGAACACGATCCAGTTCGCGGTAGATGACTGCAGGCACGGCTTTTACAATGTTCTCCGATACCAGGATGCCGACGCCATATTCCTTGGTGAGCCCCTCGAGGCGCGCCGCCAGATTTACTGAATCTCCCAAAACAGTGTAGGCGCGTCGAAAGGTCGAGCCCATGTCACCTACGTTCATCATGCCGCAATTGAGTCCGACACCAATTTCCAGCTTCGGCCATCCGCGCTTGATAAACTCGGGGCCTATCTCCTTCACTTTTATCTGCATTGCCAGGGCCGCCTTGAGCGCGTGTTCTGCATGCTTTTCATCCCGCAATGGCGCGCCCCAAAAGGCCATGATCGCATCGCCAATATATTTGTCGATGGTACCGCGATCCTCCTGAATGGAGACCGTCATGTGGGTCAGGTAGGCGTTCATCAACGCGGTTAACTCGGTTGGCGCCAGGCCTTCAGAGATGGTCGTGAAGTTGCGCACGTCGGAAAACAGTACGGTCATCTCGCGGCTTTCACCTTTGGTGGTATAGGTGCCAGGATCTTTGGCCATTTCATCGACCAGTTCCTTCGGTACATAGGTTCCAAAGATGCCGGTGATTTGCCGCCTGGAGCGGGCCTCGATAAAGAAGCCATAGGCCATATTGAGCAGGTAGAGCGCACCAATCAGAAGCAGCGGTAACGCCAGTGGCAACACATAGCCCTGATACCACCAATACATATTGAATGCGGTCA
>JBKJVA010000358.1:0-1581 GCA_046589675.1 Usitatibacteraceae bacterium | reverse complement strand
TCAACGATGCGGTTCGCAAAGCGGAAGCCCTCACCCAGGAAAAAATGGGCAGTTTGACTGCCGGAATGCAATTGCCACCTGGAATGAAGCTGCCGTTCTGAGCCATGGTTCTGAGTGACATCCGATCGTGAAAGCGCCGTCCTCTCTTGAAGCATTAATTCAGGCGTTGCGATGCTTGCCCGGTGTCGGCCCCAAATCTGCGCAACGCATGGCCTATCATTTGTTGCAACGCGATCAGGACGGAGCGAGGCGGTTGGCGGATTCAATGAAAAATGCAGTGGAGCGCGTGCGCCATTGCAATTCGTGTAATACCTTTACCGAAGCAGAGATTTGTGAAATCTGCGGCTCGCCTAAGCGCGATAAATCGTTGCTTTGTGTGGTGGAAACCCCCGGTGATTTGCTGATGATGGAGCAAACGCAGTCTTATCGGGGCCTCTATTTTGTCTTGATGGGTCGGCTATCGCCATTGGATGGCATTGGCCCCAAAGATATACACATTGAAAGCCTGATCAGGCGGGCGTCCGATGGCAGCGTAAAAGAAGTTGTCCTCGCGACCAATTTTACGGTTGAGGGTGAAGCTACCGCGCACTATATCGGCGAATTACTGGGCGAACAGGGTTTAAAAGTGTCACGCATCGCGCGAGGCTTGCCAGTGGGTGGCGAGCTGGAACACGTTGATGCAGGAACATTGGCCCAGGCGTTCATTGAGCGCCGCGCAGTTTAGCTATCGTGCGCCATTGGCAGTGTTGTTTGTAAAGACATTCAGGACACGTTTAAAAATAGCGTGTATGAATCGCGCGAGCTTTGGCAGTATCCAGATCATCACCAGTACGAACAGCAACAGCAAAACAAGAAACGTCAGCGGGTGCTGAATCGCGAGCCACAACCCACCTAGCACAACCGCGTCCTCGGTAAAGGAGGCGAGCCAATTACTGACTGGCTCTGGTGAGGTATTTATAGCGGCGCGTCCGCCTGCTTTCATGAAATGCGTTCCTGCGGTGACGGTGCCGCCAAGTAATCCTGCCGCCAATGCCCAGGCCGGACCGTCGCCCGCACCAATGACCCCGGCAGCGAGCAGCGCGCCGGCAGGAATGCGAATGAAGGTGTGGATCGCGTCCCATATCGAATCGACCGCCGGGATTTTATCAGCGAAGAATTCTATAAAGAGCATGAAGCCCGTGGTGCCGAGTACGAGCGGATGCGAAAGCAACGCGAAACTATTCGGGGTGCTCCAGTTGAGCCAGTGGAAATTTCCCGCCAGGCCGACCAAAAACAGCACGGCATAGAGCCGAATGCCACTGGCCCACGCGAGGGCCAGCGCTAAAGCAATACTGGCGAGATGATCCAATGAACACTGTTCCAGAGCTTGGTTATTCGAAAGCTAATCGTAACGTGATTTGTGCGACCAGTAACCATTGCGCAATGGAAAAAACTTGAGAAAGTGTTGACCGAGTTTGGGAAATGTGGCTATAATTGCGGTTCTTCGAAATTCATTAGTTCGGGCGCGGGGTGGAGCAGTCTGGCAGCTCGTCGGGCTCATAACCCGAAGGTCGCAGGTTCAAATCCTGCCCCCGCAACCAA
>JBKJVA010000323.1:0-6422 GCA_046589675.1 Usitatibacteraceae bacterium | reverse complement strand
CGCAACTACGAATGCATCCTCACTGAGGTCCAATTAGACACCTGGATAGATAAACTTAACGCTGCAGACCTGGCCTGCGTCGATACCGAAACCACCAGCCTCGATCAAATGCAGGCGCAAATTGTCGGACTATCCTTTGCGTGCGTCGCAGGAGAAGGTGCCTACCTGCCACTGCGACACATCTACCCAGGCGCACCCGACCAGCTCGATTTCGATAATGCAATCGCCAAGTTGCGGCCCTGGCTGGAAGACAAGGTAAAAAAGAAACTCGGCCAGAATATTAAATACGATCTGCACGTATTCGCCAATCACGGCATCGATGTGCAGGGCTATGTTCACGACACACTGCTGCAATCATATGTGCTTGAAAGCCATCAGCGTCACGACATGGATTCATTGGCGACGCGGCACCTCAACGCGAAAACGATCTCGTTTGCAGACGTTGCCGGCAAAGGTGCTTCGCAAATTGGCTTTGAGCAAGTTTCGATTGAAACCGCCACCGCTTATTCAGCCGAGGATTCGGATGTCACGCGACAACTGCATGGCGCGATGTATCCTCAGATTGCTGCTGAAGAAAAACTCAATTTCGTCTATTCAAAAATCGAGATGCCCACCTCGCATGTGCTTCTCGCCATCGAACGCAATGGGGTGTTAATCGATAGCGCCTTGCTCGAAAAGCAGAGCGGGGAACTCGGCGTCAAGATGCTGGCACTCGAGGCGAAGGCCTTCGAAGAGGCGGGTCAGCCGTTCAATCTGAGTTCACCAAAACAGCTCGGCGAAATACTCTTCGATAAAAAAGGCATCAAGCCGATCAAGAAAACACCCGGCGGCGCGCCCTCAACCGATGAAGAAACGCTGGCGAAGCTTGCCGAGGATCATCCGCTGCCGAAGATCATCCTCGATTACCGTAGCGTCGCGAAGCTCAAAAGCACCTACACCGATAAACTGCCCCGCATGGTCAATCCAAAGACCGGACGCGTGCACACCAATTACGGGCAGGCGATTGCGGTCACCGGCCGCTTGTCCTCGAACGACCCGAATCTTCAAAACATTCCAGTGCGCACTGCAGAGGGGCGCCGCATCCGCGAAGCCTTCATCGCCCCGGCCGGTAGCCGGATTTTATCGGCCGACTATTCGCAAATTGAGCTTCGCATCATGGCGCACCTTTCCGGCGATCCTGGTCTGCTCGATGCTTTTGCCAAAGGTGAAGATGTACACCGTGCCACTGCTTCGGAAGTGTTCAGCGTGCCACGCGACCAGGTATCGAGCGAGCAGCGCCGTTATGCCAAGGTGATCAACTTCGGATTAATTTATGGCATGAGCGCGTATGGACTCGCGAGCAATCTGGGCATAGAAAATTCCGCCGCCAAGCTCTATATAGACAAATATTTTGCGCGTTATCCCGGTGTGAAGGCATACATGGACCGCACCCGCAATGAAGCACATGAGCGTGGCTATGTAGAAACGGTGTTTGGTCGCCGCCTGTGGCTGCCGGACATTCGCAGCGGCAATCAGGGACGACGTCAAGGTGCGGAACGGGCCGCAATCAACGCGCCGATGCAAGGCACTGCAGCGGATTTAATCAAGCTGGCGATGATCGCGGTGCAGGATTGGCTGGAGAGTGAAAAGCTCGAGTCGCGCATGATCATGCAGGTGCATGACGAACTGGTGCTGGAAGTGCCGGACTCAGAGTTGGAGCGTGTGAAAGCGAAAGTGCCGGAACTGATGAGTGGTGTGGCGAAGCTGGAAGTGCCGCTGGTGGCGGAACCGGGGGTGGGGATGAATTGGGAGGAGGCGCACTGAACGGTCTGCGATAGCGGGCGAGTTGATCTGCCGATTGTTAGGTTAGTTCAAGTCCGGCATCACGCGTTTCATATACGCATCAAACAAGGGAACAGTGAAGCTATTGTCGCCATGAGAAGGACTATAGATCATTCCTTTTTTGATTAAAGATGATCGTGTCGGTGCCACATTTGTCACCACTCTATTAAGTAAATGCGCTATGTCGCCGGATCTGTGCGGACCGGGGCCGAGTTGCGCCATCGCGCACAGGTATCTCTTTTCTGATGGAGTGAGACGGTCAAATCGCACCCGAAAAAAACTCGCGTCAAGTTCGTTAATCGCCAGATCCGTCGCAGCGATGGCGTCGGCGCGCGTGATGGGGGATTGCTTTGCACATTGCCAACTGTGCTTTCCCCATTCCTGAATGAAGTACGGATAAGCCTTGGTTTGCGCCAAAATCTCTACAAGTGCACCCTCATCAAATGCAACTTCATTTTTCTCCGCTGGCGCGACGAGCGCCTTCCGCGCTTCCGAGTCTTTTAGCGGTCCGATTTCGGGATACTCAAAGAGTCTTTCGGCGTACGACTTGGCGCGGCCTGCCTTTCCGACAAGCTGTGGCAGGCCAGCGCCAATTAGCGCGATCGGCAGTTGGTTTTGCGCGCATTTGTGCAATGCCGTAATGAGCGACGCAAATTGCTCTTCCTCGACATATTGCAATTCGTCGATGAAAAAGACGACGGCGGTACCTTTCTCTTTTGCTGCGCGTCCCACCTCGAGAAAAATGTCAATGAGATCATGTTCCAGATCGCCGCTGTCGGCAGTACCTGGCTCATCACCCAAATCCACACTAAATTCGATATCCTGATATTTCAGCTTCATGGCACCGACAAAACCGCCGAGAGCTCGTAACGCTTTCTTGGCCAGATTTCCTGCCGCTACCAGCCTGTCGAGCTTCAATAGTGCCGCGCGCAGCGGGGGAATCAACAACGCGGGCAAAGATCGTTTTTCAGGTGCCTCAATGTTGACGACCACAAACCCTCGTGCTTCGGATTCTTGTGAGATGCGCGTCAACAGTACAGTTTTTCCAACGCCGCGCAGCCCGACGAGAAGCAAGCTCCGCGCAGGCAGACCTTCGCGAAAGCGATCTAGCGCAATTGCGGCTTTCTCAATGATTTCGTCGCGACCGGCAAGTTCTGGCGGCAGGGTTCCGGCACCTGGGGCATATGGGTTTGTTCTAGGATCCATTTATATCTAAGTTACAGTAGTTATTAAAAAACAATAACCTATCATAAGCTCATCATAGAACAAGCGCAACTACTTTTAGTGATTCGATCAATCCACAAAAGGCTAGGATCGATTTTCCCTGCGAAACCCTAGCACTGGCGCGCCGGTTTAGGCAAAATACCGCTAGGATCCGCGCCAGCGCTGGATTTTGCGTAGCACGCTGTTTGACTTGTTATGCATACAATAATATGCATATAATGTGTCGATGCATTTCACGTAGGACGAAGCCAAGCGCCAATCGAATCTGCGGAAGCACGGCTACGACTTCGCCGACGCGTATCGCGTTTTTCAAGGGCCGCTGGTGCTGGCCGAGGATGGGCGCAACGACTACGGCGAGCAACGCATGATCGCGCACGGATTGCTTGATGCTATCGTCGTGGTGGTCATTCACGTTGTACCCGATAAATCCATTCGCATCATCTCGATGCGCAAAGGTGACAAACATGAAACGAACCGTTACTTCGAAAAAATCGGCGGCGCCTGACGACGAGGTGAAGTTTACCGAAGAGCATTGGAAGAAGGCGAAGTACATGATCGCCGGCAAAGAGGTTTCCAAAGCCGAATGGCAGCAAGCCGCGCGCGTGCAGCTCGGCAAAGTGTCGGGAAAAAAACGTATCAGCATCATGCTCGACGCGGCGATCATCGAATATTTCAAAACGATGGCCGGTGATCGCGGCTATCAGACGCTGATTAACGAGACGCTCAAGAAAGCCGTTTCGGGTCAGGCGTTGGCATCGGAACTGCGGATGGTGGTTCGCGAGGAATTGGCAACGTACAAGGTTCGCTGAATCGCCTGGTCCTCCATCCACGTAGAAGGGTTTCCCCTCTGAGACGGGCGTCAAGCGCTCCATCGGTGGGGCACGTATCGTCCACGGCAAGAACTGATGGAGAAGCTGGGCCGTACCGACCTTTGTCCTTGCGGCTCCATTCGCATATTTCAAAAACTGTTGCATGCGTGCCGGACATTTCGACGGCTTCTACTCGCGCAAGATGTTGCCCTGCGCTACTAAACTCACTTCACCGTTTTATCCGACCGTGCAGGATGTATCTTTACGCGCGGCTCATCTTGCGCGAAGCCGTCACGATCATGGTGTCGAGTATGGCGTCAGGTGAGCGTGACGCGGTGACGACGATGGTGTCAAGCTTTTGAACGGCTACGACGTGTTTGGCAACAGCCTGGTTGCTGTTGAACACACCGCTTGCCAGTGCGAACAGGCTAACGGCGAGCAATGTGGAGATGGCGATGTTGTCTTTGTTGTTGCTGGTGAATGCTGTTTTCATGTTTGGCTCCTTGGGATCGGTGGTCGGTGTTGCGTTGTTGATGACCGAACTTTGCGGAAGTGGACACGATGTCTCAAACGGATTGCGACCAATCGCGCAAAATAGCGTACGAAACGCAACATTCGCGGATGGTCTTCATCTTCTGCAGTCACGCAAGTACTTGCAATGCACGCACCAGCACCCCGGAAGCCGCCGTGCAGCAGCTAACGTCCAGTTCGCTTAGACTGATCCATCAACTGATGGAGGTATCCGATGAAATATCGCCACGATCCCGATGGCTTGCGTTTGCCGGTCAAGCTTGATGCATCATCCAACGGTGAATACGAACCGATTCCACTGGAACGCGTACATCACCACGCCAATTTTATCGCGCACGAGACCGCGAGCGCCAACGCAAAACAGCTAGGTCTTGATCGTCGCAGTTTCCTGGTCTCGGCATGTGGTGTGGCAGGATCATTACTCGGCATGAACACTGCCTATGCTCAACAAGGCGCACGCGGCGGTTACTTCGATATCGATAAAAATGCTGCGCTGGATCTCGTCGCCGCGCGGTCGGCAGTCGACGGTAACGAATTCATTTTCGATGTGCAGGGCCACTTTGTAAATCCGACCGGTGCGTGGACCAAGCGTCTGCCGCCTGGCGCGCGCCCATTGCGAATGCCAAAAACGCAGGGCTGCGGTCCTTCGAAGGGCGCAGGAGAAATCGATTATCTTCAGTGCATTGGGCAGGACGAGTTCATTAAGGACGTCTTCATGGATTCGGACACCGACTTGATGGTGCTTTCGTTCGTGCCGTCCACACGGTTGGACGAACCACTGACCATCGAGGAAGCAACAGCCACGGCAAAAATCGTCGAGAAGCTGGAGGGCACCCATCGCCTCTATATTCACGGCCGGGTCAATCCAAATTCCCCGGGCGATCTGGACGCCATGGATGAGATGGCCGCGCGACACAAGATCGCTGCGTGGAAAACTTATACGCAATGGGGTGCCGATGGCAAAGGGTTTTTCCTCGACGACGAGATTGGCCTGAAGTTCATCGACAAGGCGGTCAAGCTGGGGGTTCGCAACATTGCAATTCATAAAGGCCTCGCCTTTGGGCAGCGTTCCTATGAGCATTCGACCTGCGTTGATGTCGGGCGTGTAGCCAAGCGTTATCCGAACGTCAATTTTCTGATTTATCACTCGGGTTTTGTGGCAAATACACCAGAGGGCCCGTACGATGAAAAACGCATCGACGGGATCGATGCGCTGGTGACCAGTTTGGTCAAGAACGGAATCGCGCCAGGTTCGAACGTCTATGCCGAGCTCGGCTCGACGTGGCGGTTGTTGATGCGCGACCCTGATTCGGCGGCGCATGCACTGGGCAAGCTTTGCAAATACTGCGGGGAGAAAAACATTCTCTGGGGAACCGATTCAATCTGGTACGGTTCACCCCAGGATCAGATACAGGCGTTTCGAGCCTTCCAGATCGCACCGGCTTTTCGCGATAAGTATGGATATCCGCAAATCACCAAAGAGCTACGCGCGAACGTGTTCGGCCTTAATGCACTCAAGATTTATCCGGTGCCGGCTGACGTGCTGAAAAAGCACATCCGTGGCGACAAGGTTGCGCTTGCCCGTGAGGCATACCGGGAACATGCGGACCCCCATTTCGTGACCTATGGACCAAAGACACTTCGCGAATTCCTGAATCTCAAACAATGGGAAGCGTGATGACCACACAAAGGCTGAGTCGAACAACTTCGCCCCCGCTATTGCAAACCCGCACCTTCTTGACCCATTTCAAGAGTTGAGCGCAATATCTGCCAGACATTCCAGGCCTTTTGGCGTGATATCGAAATGACCCGATAAGGGGTTCGCGACAACGTGCCCTTTTCTGCCGAGAAACGTCGTTACCGTTACATCCAGTTTAGTGCCTGGATCGGTCGCGAGGGCGCGTAATCCCGCGATACAACTTTTGATAAACAGTGCCTCGGTGCCTTTTTCCGTCAATACATAACTGCCATCCTTTCTTGCACTAAGAAACTTGATGCCGACAAGATGTTTCGCGTTTCTGGCGATGCAGGCGCTGG
>JBKJVA010000242.1:0-4797 GCA_046589675.1 Usitatibacteraceae bacterium | reverse complement strand
ACGGTTTCATCGCGACCCCAGGATAAAGAGCAGCCGGCCAATTCGCATAGCTGCGTAAAACCTGGGCGCAATTGTGGATAGTTGGAAACCAGGGTGGTTCGAAATGCGTAGGTGGCTTGTGCAAGCAAACCGACGAATAGCACGAATACGCCAACACGCCACCCGCGGACGTTGGCGGCGGCCGGCGTTCCCCGACTGGTCGACACCTCGGCAAGAAGTGGATTGCTGTCACCGGCAAAATCGATCGCAGGCTCCGACAATGTGACTTCGCGTGCAGGGCGGTGAGCAGGCCAATCTTCCGTCGCTGTGCCCGGCATGGCAATGGACTGGGGCAGCACCTGCGGCATTGGTTGCGATGCTGCGAAAACAGCGGGTAGTGGCGAAGGTTCTTCGCGCAAGAACAGGGGATCGACGACCGGTATATTGGTGATGTCAGTTGCAGGGAAGGTTACCGGCGTGTCGTCGTTGTCGGTGCGCTCCGCCATTGCCTCCGGCAAGCCGGTGGCGTGCACCTCCGCGGGCTCTTCTAATCGTGAGAGGGACTGGAAGGCATTGAATACCTGTCGGCAGCGGCCGCACATTACGCGGCCTTGTCTGACGTTTAATTGTTCTGGCTGAACTTTGAATTGTGCCGAGCAGTTGGGACAGATCGTAAGCAACATAGGGCGAAAGTATAGCCTAGCGGTTCAGTGAACCGCTCTTGGGATTGGTAACAGAAATCCGGGAAGCCCTGGCCAATTGAACGGCTTACACGGCCAAGCGTCGTCCGGCGATACAAGACCAGCCTTCTTCGCTTTTCCATACGTTCAAGTCGAACCATTGCCGGTAGATGTTGATGATCTCCCCGGCTTGCGGATCAAGGATACCTGCCAGTACCAGTGACCCCCCGGGTATTATGTGCGCCGCAAGTAATGGGGCTAACACGCGCAACGGATTGGCGAGAATATTGGCGAGCAATATGTCGGCGAACACCTCCGATGCAGATTCAACATCTGCAAAATGAACAATGACATTATTTTGAGCCGCGTTATATCGCGCCGCTTCAACTGCCCTTGGATCGATGTCCACCCCGAAGGCCTCAGCCGCACCAAGCTTCATTGCGGCGATCGCCAGGATGCCTGAGCCGGTGCCGTAATCGAGTACAGTTGAGCGGGTCGCGGCGTGCAAATTGGCCTCCAGCCATTTTAGGCACAGGCGCGTTGTCGGGTGACTGCCGGTGCCAAAAGCCGCACCTGGATCGAGCGAAATGTTTATCGCGTCCGGTTGCGGTGGGCGATGCCAGGTAGGCACTATCCAGAAGCGCTCTGAAATCCTGATAGGTTGAAACTGCTCGCGATTTCTTTGCACCCAGTCTTCATCCTGGACGACGCCAAGCGCAAATAGCGGCGGTGGGATTTCGAAGGCCTTGAGGATGTCATGGAAGACCGTCGGCACGTTTATATCGGGCGCGAACAAAGCGGTGAATCGGCATTCATTCCAGAGCGCGGGCTCAGCGCCCGGCTCGCCGAAAATTGGTTCTTCGTCGCTCGTTCCTTCGAGTGCATCATCGACATTGACCGAAATGGCACCTTGTTCGATTAACGCATCGCCGAACGCATCGGCATAATTGCGAGGAAGTCGAAAGGAGAGTGATTGCCAGTGCATCTTTAATCTGACTGCGTGGGGTCGGGCATCAGGCCACTAATCCGCCTCGCCAGCAATTTTTTTCAGCTTTGCCATCCGCGCTTCGAGAAAGTGGATCGAGGTGCCGCCCCGGATAAATGCAGCATCGTTCATCAACTCCTGATGCAGTGGCAAATTGGTGTGAATTCCCTCGACGACCATTTCCGACAACGCGGTTCGCATGCGAGCAATTGCCTGCTCGCGATTGTCACCATGCGCAATCAGTTTCGCGATCAGGGAATCGTAATAAGGGGGAACAAAGTAGTCGGCGTAGACATGCGAGTCCATGCGAATGCCTGGTCCTCCCGGCACGTGGAAGCGGGTAATCCTTCCCGGCGACGGAACAAATGAAACGGGATTTTCAGCATTGATGCGGCACTCGATCGCATGGCCGCGCAACTGGATGTCTTTTTGCCGGTAACGAAGTTTGTGGCCGGCAGCGATACGAATTTGTTCTTGCACAATATCGACGCCTGTAATCATCTCCGTAACAGGATGCTCGACCTGAACGCGGGTGTTCATTTCGATGAAAAAGAACTCGTCGTTTTCGTACAGGAATTCGAAGGTACCCGCGCCGCGATAGCCCATTTTGACGCAGGCCTCCGCACAACGCTCGCCGATCCGGTCGCGCAAACGCGATTTGAGTTCCGGTGCCGGTGCTTCTTCAATGATCTTCTGGTGACGGCGCTGCATCGAGCAATCGCGTTCCCAAAGAAAGATCGCGTTTTTGTGCTCGTCAGCCAGCACTTGTATTTCGATGTGACGCGGGTTCTCGAGAAATTTCTCGAGATAAACCATCGGATTATTAAAGGCTGTTTGTGCCTCTGCCTTGGTCATCTGCACCGCGTTTACCAGTGCAGCTTCGGTATGCACGACACGCATGCCACGACCGCCGCCGCCGCCTGAGGCCTTGATGATGACGGGGTAGCCGACCGCCGCAGCAATCTTGCGTATTTCCTTAGGTTCATCCGGCAGGGCACCATCGGAGCCTGGCACGCAAGGCACGCCGACTTTTCGCATCGCTGCTTTGGCGGCGATTTTGTCGCCCATGGTGCGAATGTTTTCAGGCTTTGGCCCGATGAATACAAAGCCGGAATTTTCAACCCGGTCGGCGAAGTCGGCATTCTCGGACAGAAATCCATACCCCGGATGGATCGCCTGTGCGTCCGTCACCTCGGCTGCACTGATGATGGCTGGAATATTGAGGTAGCTATCCTTGGACGGTGCGGCACCGATGCACACGGATTCGTCGGCAAGCATGACGTATTTTGCGTCCGCGTCCGCCTCGGAGTGCACGCACACGGTTTTGATACCAAGCTCGCGGCACGCACGCTGGATGCGCAGCGCGATCTCGCCACGATTGGCAATCAATACCTTATCGAACATTGCCCCCACTCTGGGGCTTGAGCTGAATACCGCCATATGTGAGCAGGTTACTCAATAATGAAGAGCGGTTGGCCGTATTCCACCGGCTGTCCGTTCTCCACCAGGATTGCTTTGACAACACCTGCCGCATCAGACTCAATCTCGTTCAGCAATTTCATCGCCTCGATAATGCATAGCGTTTGTCCCTTGATCACCGTTTGCCCCACCTCCACAAAGGACGGTGTCCCCGGCGAAGGGCAGCGATAAAATGTTCCGACCATGGGCGACTTCAGGGTGTGGCCAGTCGGTTCAATCGGTCCCGGTGCCGCTACCGTTCCGCCGGCTTCCACCGGCAGTACAAAGGTCGACACAGCCATCGGCGCGGGCGCGTAGGTGCCCGGTACGCCATGGCGACTGATTCTTACGCGTTCTTCTCCCTCGGTGATTTCAAGCTCCGCGATCCCTGATTGTTGTACCAGGTCAATTAGCGTTTTTATTTTTCTCAGATCCATCGGTTCATCCTCTCGTGCTGCTACTGCTACGACTGGTCGTTTTTCCATCGGCCCCAACCTGGCGTCCCGGCAGGTGCGCGCGGAGACCGGTTATTTTGTGTGCTTGCCGATGCGCCTGATGGCCGCTTCCAGGGCAAATTCGTAACCGTCTGCACCCAGGCCAGTTACTACGCCCACCGCTTGATCGGACAAAAATGAATGTTTGCGGAACTCCTCACGCGCATGGGTGTTCGATAAATGCACCTCGATGAAGGGAATGGCAACTGCGGCGAGCGCATCGCGCAAGGCGATGCTGGTGTGGGTATAGGCACCCGGATTGATGACGATAAACCCGACGCCTGCGGTTTTGGCAGCGTGGATGCGGTCGACAAGTGCGCCTTCACTATTACTCTGGAAACACGCGAGCTCAACCCCTGCCTGCTTTGCCTGATCTTGTAATCGCCCATCAATCTCTGCCAACGTTGTGGAACCATAAACGGCCGGCTCACGTGTCCCCAGCAGGTTCAGGTTCGGACCATGCAGCAATAATATTTTCAACATGGCTGGCAGTTTGCCTCAATTTGCACGAAATTGTCCAGTTTTTCGCCGAAGATAAGGAATTCCATGAGTTGGGTTTTTGCGACATGTGTTGTATTTTCGTCTGCGACCTTCTTTACCCTCGACTGTCGTGGAAACTCGATATTTCTACCCCTTTTCCTCAGAAAGATTGGCAGTATTTTGACTATTGAGTTCGGTTAACAGATTTTAATGCTTAATAGGTGCATTTTTAGCGATGATGTCACTCAGAGTGGTTTCACTAATTATGCCCAGCTTGTTATAAATTATTTCGCCCCCGGGTGCGATCATCACTGTATGTGGCAATAGCCCCAAACGATTACCAAGGCGTTTCGAAAATTCGATTGCACCCGTTTCGTCGATCAAAAGCGGGTAGTTAATACTAACTTTTTTCGCGAAGTTAGAGACATTTAACGGCGAATCAGCGGCTATCCCAACAATTTGCAGGCCTTGTTGCGCAAAATTTGTCTGTAATCTCACCAAAATTGGGATCTCTTCTTTACATGGGCCGCACCATGTCGCCCAAAAATTCACAACAAGCAGCTTTCGGTCCCACTGACCCAGGACCTGCCGATTCCCTTCGAAGTCCATAAATTTTGAACTGTACACGACACCAGGACTAGCCAGAATCTCGTAAAGCTCCGTGGCTGATTTTCCGGTCGGGGCGACGACCGTGGATCCGGCGCGATCAAGCCAAAGCGCG
>JBKJVA010000076.1:0-4876 GCA_046589675.1 Usitatibacteraceae bacterium | reverse complement strand
CTCGGCGAAGATAAAAATACCGCCTGGAAAGATGCCAATGACACCGTTGGCAAGATCGGTGGCTGGCGCGCCTACGCACGCGCGGCGGCGCAGGCGATAAAGACGCGTGACGCCGGTAAGCCGATACCCGTTGAGATTAATAAAACGCCACCGAAAACGTCACCACCTGCAATTCCGCCTGCACCCCCGGCAGCAGCGCATAAACACGGAGGTTGAAATGGACATTTCTTTCACTTGCCGCTACGTAGGGCTGGCCGCCAGCGTGTGTCTCGCCGTTGGGCTGTCCGGGTGCGCGACGTTCTCCAATGATGGTGGTTTTTCCACTATTGAAAGCATCACCAAAGACAAGCTTGGCAAGGACGTGAAATGGGTGCGTACCGACGCCGAGCAGGACGCGAACTCCAAACGTGTGGCCGAAATATTATCTAAACCGCTCTCTGTTGATGACGCAGTACAGATCGCGCTGCTCAATAATCGCGGTCTTCAAGCCGACTTTGCCGAACTTGGCTTCGCCGAGGCGAGCATGGTCGCTGCCAATCGTTTGCCCAATCCCGGTTTTTCATTCATTCGCACCAAACGAGGCGACGAAATCGAGATCGAGAGAGGCCTGCATTTCAATCTGGTCAAGCTACTTACGCTGCCGCTCGCCGCCAAAGTCGAGGCGCAGCGATTTGAGCTGGCCAAGGGCAATGCGGCGGTCACTGCCATTCGCCTCGCCAACGAGACGCGCAAAAGCTACTTTCAGGCGGTCGCTGCGGAAGAGACGGTGCGCTACATGCGCAAAGTCCTCAAGGTCGCCGAGGCGAGCGCGGAACTGGCGCGGCGCATGGCATCCGTTGGCAACTGGAGCCGCTTACAGCAGGCGCGCGAGCAGGGTTTTTACGCCGACGCTGCGCTCAATGCTGCCCGCGCAGAGCAGGCCAGTATCCGCTCGCGCGAATCACTGATACGCCTGCTTGGCTTGTGGGGGTCGCAAACGGCGTTCACGCTGCCAGAGCGCCTGCCTGAACTGCCCAAAGTACCGGACGAGCGCCCGGATATCGAGCAACGCGCCATGCAAACGCGTCTGGACGTCATCGGCGCGAAACTTTCCGCCGAGTCTCTCGCCTCGAATCTGGGCTTAAGCAAAGCGACGCGATTCATCAACGTGCTCGAAATCGGCGTGACCAGGGAAACATCCAACGAAGCGCCGGTGCGCCGAGGCTATGAGATTTCGCTTGAACTACCGCTATTCGATTGGGGAACGTCAAGGGTGGCGCAAGCACAGGCGCTCTACATGCAAGGCGTGAATCACGCCGCCGAGACCGCAATCAATGCCCGCTCTCAAGTGCGAGAGAGTTACCAGGGCTACCGCGTCGCCTACGACATCGCCAGACACTATCGCGACGAAGTGGTGCCCATCCGCAAACGCATCGCCGATGAAAATCTGCTGCGCTATAACGGCATGCTGATCGGTGTCTTCGATCTCCTTGCCGATGCGCGCGCGCAGATTGCCAGCGTCAATAGTTATATCGAGGCATTGAGCGATTTCTGGCTCGCGGAAAGTGAACTGCAAATGGCGATGATCGGCACGCCGTCCGGCACTGCGGTGACCAGCGGTGCACGTGCGGCAATCACCACCCAGGCAGGCGGGGGCCACTAATCATGGAGAACTCGATGTTCAATCGCAGAAGTTTTTTTAAAAGTCTCGGTATCGCCGGTGGTGCCGTTGCCGCTGCCTCCGTCAGCCGTGTGGCGATGGCGGCACTACCGGAACCTGTCATCCAGACCAAACCGGATACGATGCCGCCGCTGTTGCCCAAAGATGGGCGTCCTTACAATCCGGTGGTGACGCTCAACGGCTGGACGTTGCCATGGCGCATGAATCGCGGTGTAAAGGAATTCCACCTCGTCGCCGAACCGGTAATCCGCGAAATCTCACCGGGCATGAAAGCGCATCTGTGGGGTTATAACGGCCAGTCGCCCGGCCCGACCATCGAAGTGGTTGAGGGCGACCGTGTGCGAATTTTTGTCACCAACAAATTGCCCGAACACACCACCATTCACTGGCACGGCCAGCGCCTGCCTAATGGCATGGACGGCGTCGGCGGCTTGAATCAAAAGCAGATCGACCCGGGCAAGACCTTTGTTTACGAATTTGTAGCAAAGCGGCCGGGCACCTTTATGTACCACCCGCACGCCGATGAAATGACACAGATGGCGATGGGCATGATGGGTTTCTGGGTCACGCATCCCAAAGGAGCGCATCCGTTGATCGAACCGGTTGATCGCGATTTTTGCTTTCTGCTCAACGCCTACGATGTCGATCCCGGCAGCGCCACGCCGAAGGTAAATACCATGCTCGATTTCAACCTCTGGACATGGAACAGCCGTGCTTTTCCGGGTATCGATACGCTAAACGTACGCAAAGGCGACAAGGTACGTATTCGTATCGGCAATTTAACGATGACGAACCATCCGATTCATTTGCACGGTCATGAATTTGTGGTGTCAGGTACCGATGGCGGACCGACGCCGAAGGGTTCGCGGTGGCCGGAGGTGACGACTGATGTCGCTGTTGGCCAGATGCGACAAGTCGATTTCCTTGCCGATGAAGAGGGCGATTGGGCGTTTCATTGCCACAAATCGCATCACACCATGAATGCGATGGGCCATAACGTACCGACCATGATCGGCGTCGATCATCGCGAAGTTGTCTCCAAGATCACCTCGCTCATTCCCGACTATATGGTGATGGGTGAGCGTGGCATGGCCGATATGGGTGAAATGGAGATGCAGATTCCAGACAACACCTTGCCGATGATGACCGGTGCTGGTCCCTATGGCCCGGTGGAGATGGGTGGTATGTTCACCATGCTTAAGGTACGTCGCGACCAGAAACCGGGGAATTACAGCGATCCTGGCTGGTACAAGCAACCTGAGGGCACCCAGGCCTTTGAGTGGACCGGCGCGCTTGCCGAGCCGGCGCGTTTCAAGTCGGAAGGCAGGCAGTCAATGCCGCTTAAGGAAGCACCTAAGAAGGAAGTCGAAATCACGGTGAAAAAACCCTCCGGCGGTGCACATGGTGGGCATTGATTTTATCGACGGCCTGCGCGCCGGAACCAAACCGGCACTCGCCATCGAGCGCTATCGGGCCATGGCGCGCGACTACGACGCCAGTTGCTGGCGCATCGAGCCGCTGCGTGCTTTGGCTATTCAATCGCTGGCACTCCAGCCGGGGGAACGAGTGCTTGATGTGGCCTGCGGCACTGGCAGCACCGTGGTTACTTTGGCACAACAGGTTGGGCCGACAGGGCATGTGCTCGGCATCGAGCAGTCGCCGGAGATGGCCGATATTGCCCGCCAACGGGTTAGCGATGCGGGGATTGACCAAGCCGAAATTGTCACAGCCGATATGCACGACGTATCACGCCCGTTCGGCGCAGATGCGGTTTTGTGCTCGTTCACGCATGACGTTCTGCAATCGTCTGCCGCCATCGCCCGCATCCGTCAACTAGCGAAGCCGGGCGCGCGTTTAGCGATACTCGGCGCTCGCACACTACCTTGGTGGTGGGGCTGGCCGGTGAATCTTTTCATCTTGTGGCGCGCACGCCGATATCTCACCACGTTTCACGGTTTGCGCGACCCATGTGCATTGTTGAGACCGCATTGCGAGACGCTGGAATTGAAAGGCGCATGGCACGCGGGCACCAGCTACCTCGCGACTGGCCGATTGCGCATCTCGCACGATATTGCGGATGGATAAATGCCCCTGTCACGCGCAGTTATTGAAACGACGAACACCAATACACATCAATTTCACATCAGGAGAACTTACATGAAACGCTACCTCAATATATTCATCATCGCTGTGCTGTCTGCTTTCATCGGGCAGGTCTCCGCGCACGGAGACGATCACGCCAAGAAAAAACCCGCCGCCGTCAAAAAAGAACAAAAGGCCTGGGGCATCGCTGGCGATGCCAAAGCCGCCAAGCGCACGATTAACATCGCCATGACCGACCAGATGCGTTTTTTGCCAGATAAAATCGAGGTCAAACAAGGCGAGACGATAAAGTTTGTACTCAAAAACGAAGGCAAGATGCTGCACGAAATGGTCATCGGCACCAAGAAGGAACTTGAAGAACACGCCGCCCTGATGCTGAAATTCCCGAACATGGAACACGAAGAGCCCTACATGGCGCATGTAGCGGCGGGCAAGAGCGGCGCGATCATCTGGACCTTCAATCGCGCGGGAGACTTTGATTTCGCCTGCCTGATCGCTGGTCATTATCAGGCCGGGATGGTCGGCAAAATTTCGGTAGTTGCCAAATAACCGAGTTGCCCGAGTCAGTTGTCACAGGAGGTCGTCATGCCCACCCTTTTTTTGCTGTTTGCATTGTGGCCACTGGTATGTTGCGAAAAGTGTGATTACACCGCCGCTTGCGTGACGGCCTCAATCACAGTTGCGCTTGTCCTCTATGTCGTTGCGTCACTCGTTCATGAACTTAGACTACTGGCAATAAAACGAAATTATTAGCACCCCACGAAAAGCACTGCCGTTTGTTAACCCAAGGAAATATAAATGAAACCATTGAAACTTATTGCCGCTGTATCGGCTGTCATATTGTTACCGCTCACAGCCTCTGTCACCTTCGCTGCCGACGATCACACCGACAAGCACCATGCCACCACGCCCGCAGCCGCGAAGGCCGCGAGCGATTCGGCCAATATGGCTGAGGCTGAGGTTCGCAAGGTCGACAAAGACGCAAAAAAGATCACACTGAAGCACGGCGAGATCAAGAACCTGGAGATGCCCGCCATGACCATGGTGTTTCAGACCAAAGACACCACACTTCTGGATAAAGTGAAAGTCGGAGATAAGGTTAAGTTCAAGGCC
>JBKJVA010000148.1:0-9943 GCA_046589675.1 Usitatibacteraceae bacterium | reverse complement strand
TTACAGGGCGAACCGCTTGTGGCGTGCACGCAAAGGTGGCAAATTTTTCTGTCACCACCTTGTGCCAGACGGGCGCAGGCAGATCGGGTATTTGTTGCATCAATTCCGCCAAAACGCATTCGGAGAGTGCCTCTTGTGAAAGAAATTCATGTGGGCCGGACGCCGAAATAACAGCTGCAATCAAGCCACCATTGGCATCGTGTAATCCGTTGCCATTCTCTTTTAACGATTGCCTGTCAAAAAACCACTGTGCGCAACCACGTATTTGGCCTGCCATCGTTTCGCGCATGCGGACCCTCCGATCAAACTTGAAGTAGACCGTGACGATTGGCTCATACGTGAGGTGCGGTGGATCGATGTTGGGCATAAGGCCTTCCAGCTGATGTGGACCAACCGCGAAGATCACTCCATCGAAATCCTGCACGCCGCTCTCGAAAAAAACGCGGTACTTGCCGTCGATCGGGAGAACTTGTTTAACGCGCACGCCGACGCGGACTTCACCATCTTGCAGCGCGAGCCAGGCGGCGGCTGGTTCCGGAAACAAAGCGCTAAGATCAACACGAGGCAACAATAAGTCGCTCGCCTGCCGGGTCGAAGCGAGCGAGTCGCGCAGCACGTTTGCAAACACCTGGGCCGATGCAGTCGCCAATGGCGTATTTAGTGCGGCAATTGTCAGGGGTTGCCAAAGATGATCAATCAAATTTTGAGGTTGCCGCTCTTCCGCGAGCAGCGTAGCAACCGACTTGTGCGCATCCACATGAAATTTCGCCCGCTTCAGCGCCAGCATGAAACGCGCGGCAGCAAGTCTGTCGGAAACTGTGAGGCCTTTTGCCGCCATCAGCGTCCACCCCAAATATAAATCGCCTGGCAATAAGTCCGTTTGCGGCGCATTTAAGAGGAAATGAGGCGGTATTGAGAGCCTGAGCGGTATACGCCGCAGCGACGAATCAGCTACGCCGACAAACCCCATTAACCGCAACAACTCGGTGTATGCCCCGGCCAGAATATGCTGACCGTTGTCGATGACCTCATCCCGGTATATTATCCGGCGCGCTCTGCCGCCAAGCGTTTTTCCCGCTTCAAAGACGACGCAGTTTACGCCCGCCGCATGCAGTGTTACTGCAGCAGCCATGCCCGCATAGCCTCCTCCGACGACGGCAACCGTGGGCTTCGGAATTGCCGCTTTCGACATCAGGCAGCGACCCAAGTGCGCCACGCAATCCACAACTTGCGCATTGGGGTCAGTGAAATCCGCTGCGTGAGTACCTGAAAGCCATCGCGTTCAATTTCATCGAGCAGCGTCCGGTAAATGGCAGACATGATGAGCCCAGGCCGCTGTGGACGGCGATCTTCAGGCGAAAGTGCCTGCAAAGCCTCGTCGTACAAGGACTTTGCCCGTTCGGCTTGAAACGCCATTAGCTGCTGGAACGCCTTTGAGTGTCGCGCTGCAAGAATATCGGCAGTGCTGACGCCAAACCTCGCCAGTTCATCCTGTGGGATGTAAATCCGATCACGTCGCGCATCTTCGCCGACATCCCGAATGATATTTGTCATCTGAAACGCGAGGCCAAGATTTTCCGCGTAAACCAAAGTTTTCGGATTGCTGTAGCCGAAAATGCCTGCCGACAACTGCCCCACTACACCTGCTACGCGGTGACAGTACAGCTTGAGAGATGCAAAGTCGTTGTAGTGATGATGGTTGAGATCCATCTCCATTCCATCAATGATCTCATTCAAGCGTATTTGATCGACGCCAAAAAACGTTGTCGCCGATGCAAGCGCCTTGGTAACTGGATGCTGTGGATGTCCAAGAAATAAATTGGCCAACTCCGCGCGCCACCAGCCAAGTTTGGCGCGGGCAATATTGACGTCCGAGACCTCGTCGGCAACGTCGTCGACTTCGCGGCAAAACGCATACAGGGCCGTAATGGCGCGACGGCGATCTGGCGGCAAAAAGCGGAAACTATAGTAAAAACTTGATCCGCTTTGGGCTGCTTTGTTTTGACAGTATTCGTCAGGTGTCATGATTAAGTTTGCATGCCAAAACAAAGCGCGCATGTGCAGCAGGTGTCGCTTTGCGAAAAAATGTATGGACGACAGTGCTCGTCAGGTCTCATAGCGCAATGAAGGCACGTGGGCCAATCTTGAGCCAATCCCACTTGGACAGTGTTGGCCGGTGGCGAAACACGTCGCCATCGACCGCGTCAATTTTATCGAGAATTGCATTCCCCCCGGCGATGATGACACGAAGCTCAATACCCATGCGTCCAGGAAGCACGCGGCCGAGGGGTTTGCCAAACTGCATCAGCTTTCGTGCACGGTCGCATTGAAAGGCCATCATTTTGCGCCATGCGCCGGCATGAGTTTGATTTGCAATGTCCTGCTCGCTCAATCCGAAGCGCGCCAGATCATCCAGCGGCAGGTAAACGCGACCGCCGTCGTTTTTACGCCAGTCGATCGCGATATCCTGCCAGTGATTGATGAGTTGTAAGGCCGAGCAGATTGCATCGCTACGCGCCAGATTTTCGGCTGTCGTCAGCCGGTAAAGATGCATCAAGAGTCTGCCAATGGGATCCGCTGACCGGCGGCAATAGTCCATGACTTCCTCAAAGTTGGCGTATCGCGTTTTTGTCACATCCTGCTTGAACGCAGATAGCAGGTCACGGAATAGTTGCAAGGGCAATTGATGTGCGTTGATTGTTGTGGCCAGATTGATAAACAGCGGGTTCGTCGAAGGGGTATGCGCTTGGATGAGATCCAGCTCATGCTCGTAGCCGTTGAGTAGGGCAATGCGGTCGGAATTCGAGAGGCAACCTTCATCTGCAAAGTCATCTGCCGAGCGTGCAAAGGCGTAAATTGCTTCTATGGGTTTGCGCAGATGGGTTGGCAGCAGCCAGGAGCCAACGGGAAAATTTTCGTAGTGGTTGACAGGCACGAGGGATAACCGGGCTAAGCAAGTCGGGTTTATTGGACAGGCCGGAAATTATATTTGTAAAACAACAACTTTCGTGTGCGGCGCATCAATAAAAAATCATGGGCGCGCGCGAAGGCATACGGATTGCGGTAAAATCGCGGTCGAAGAACCTATGCGAAAGTGGCGGAATTGGTAGACGCACTGGATTTAGGTTCCAGCGCCTCGCGGCGTGGGGGTTCGAGTCCCTTCTTTCGCACCAAACCAACTGTCGGCTTCGCGGCCTTGTGTTAAAGGTTAGCACTTGCATCCTTGCCACGCGGATGTATTTATTGCTGCGTTGACATGACAAAGCACCCGGCTCGTCAGGGCTGAAAACGCATTCAAGAAATTTTAAGACTGTTAGGACTTTACTATGCAAGCGCAAACCCAAGCCACTCCAGCGAGCCGCCTCGAACGAAATTTGATCGTTTCTCTGCCTGCGGTTGAAGTTGAGAGCCAGATTACTTCGCGCCTGAAACAAATTGCACGCACGGCAAAGATGGCCGGTTTCCGGCCGGGTAAAGTGCCATTCAATATTGTTGCCAATCAGTACGGCTTTCAGGTGCGGCAGGAAGTCATGTCCGATTCCGTGCAGAAGTCCTTTGCAAATGCGGTCAAGGACCAGCAACTGCAGGTGGCTGGATACCCCCGCTTTGCACCCGCGAATTCCGGTGCGTCTGCAGACAAGTTCGAATTTACAGCAACTTTCGAGGTGTATCCTGATGTAAAAATCGGCTCGCTCAGTGGTCTGAAGCTCGAGCGTCTGGCTGTGGAAGTCGCCGATACTGACGTCGACAATACGCTGGAAACGTTGCGCAAGCAGCGCGCGGCCTACGACAAGACCGAACGTGCGGCAGCAAAGGGCGATTTTCTGGTGATCGATTTTCTCGGCAAGCTCGACGGTTTGACCTTCAAAGGTGGGGACGCGCAGAACTTTGGTGTGGTTTTGGGAGAAGGCCGCATGCTGCCTGATTTCGAGGCGGCCCTGATCGGCATGAAAAGTGCCGAGGAAAAATCATTCGATCTTACATTCCCCGCTGACTATCAGCCCGAACTTACCGGGAAAACAGTTCAATTTGCGGTGACGGTAAAAGTCGTGAATGCGCCCAAGTTACCGCCGGTTGACGCTGAGTTTGCCAAATCGCTGGGTGTCTTGGATGGTGACGTGAGCAAGATGCGCGCGGAGATCAAGGCCAATCTGGAACGAGAGTTGAAAAAACGAATTCAGGCCAAAACTAAAGAGCAGGTGATGGACGCGTTATTGTCCGTATCTGAACTGGATTTGCCGCAGTCGCTGGTCGAAATGGAAATATCGAGATTGCAAGAACAGGCCGTGAAAGATCTTGAAGCGCGCGGCATGACAACCAAAGATCTGCAGTTGCCGCCCGAATTGTTTGTCGAGCGTGCCGAAAAGCGCGTGAAACTTGGATTGGTGTTGTCGGAAGTTGTCAAACAAAATGAACTTCGTGCCAAACCGGAACAAATACGGGCAATGGTAGAAGAGCACGCGGAGAGTTTTGAGGATCCCGCGCAAATGGTTCATTGGTATTACAACGATCCGTCGCGTCTGGCGGAAGTTGAAGGCATGGTACTCGAGGATAACGTGGTTGAATGGGCGGCGAAATCACTGGAAGTCTCGACCGTTGCTAAATCGTTCGACGAAACTATGGAGATTAAAAGATCATGAAAAGGTTCACCGACTATCAATCTCGCGCCTATGACCTGACAGGCATGGCGCCGGGCGACCGTGACTATGGTCAGACACAGGGTCTTGGTTATATCCCGATGGTGATTGAGCAATCGGGACGCGGCGAACGCGCGTTCGACATTTACTCAAGGCTCCTGAAAGAACGTGTGGTATTCCTGGTCGGTGAAGTCAACGATGCGACCGCGAATGTGATTGTTGCACAAATGCTTTTTCTTGAGAGCGAAAATGCCGACAAGGACATTTCGCTCTACATTAATTCTCCGGGTGGATCTGTCACGGCTGGCCTCGCCATCTACGACACCATGCAGTTTATCAAGCCGGATGTGTCAACGCTTTGCACCGGTTTCGCGGCTAGCATGGGTGCGTTCTTGCTTGCTGCAGGTACCAAGGGTAAACGTCTTTGCCTGCCAAATTCGCGGGTAATGATTCATCAGGTTTCCGGTGGATTTAGAGGGCAGGCGTCGGACATCGCCATCCACGCCAAAGAGACACTGTTCCTGAAACAACGCCTGAATGAAATTATGGCCAAGCACACCGGGCAGTCGATAGAAGTGGTAGAACGCGATACGGACCGCGACAATTTCCTGTCTGCGGAGGATGCATTGAAATACGGTATTATCGATAAAGTGCTGGAGAACAGGCACCAAACGTAGAGGGAGAGGATGTTCGAGCACACTTATTGCTTGAATGTCGTATTGGTTGAATAAGGTACCGCAATGACTGACAAAATTGGCGAAAAACTGCTTTATTGTTCCTTTTGTGGCAAGAGCCAGCATGAGGTGCGCAAGCTGATCGCCGGTCCGTCGGTATTTATTTGCGACGAGTGCATCGATCTATGTAACGACATCATCCGCGAGGAAGCGCAAAGCGATCCTAACGCGAAAACGTCCAAGAATGATTTACCGACTCCTCAGGAAATCTGTGACATCCTCGATCAATACGTGATCGACCAAGTTCAGGCCAAGAAAATTCTTTCCGTTGCGGTTTACAACCACTACAAGCGCTTGAAGAGTAGTGCCAAGGATGGTGAAGTCGAATTGGCGAAATCCAATATTCTGCTGATCGGACCGACCGGTTCCGGCAAAACCCTGTTGGCGCAAACCTTGGCTCGCTTACTCAATGTGCCGTTTGTGATCGCAGACGCAACCACGCTGACGGAAGCTGGCTATGTCGGTGAGGATGTCGAGAACATCATTCAGAAATTGTTGCAGAAGTGCGATTACGACGTCGAAAAAGCCCAGCGCGGCATCGTTTACATTGACGAAATCGACAAGATTTCACGTAAATCAGACAATCCATCGATTACCCGTGATGTCAGCGGTGAGGGTGTGCAACAAGCGCTTCTGAAGTTGATCGAGGGCACGATTGCGTCGGTTCCGCCTCAGGGTGGTCGCAAACATCCGAATCAGGAATTTGTGCAGGTCGATACGACCAATATCTTGTTTATTTGTGGCGGCGCATTCAGCGGCCTGGAGAAAGTTATCCAGCACCGTACCGACAGAGTAGGCATTGGATTTGGTGCCGATGTGCGCAGCGGCAATGATCGTGAAGCCAGCAATCAGCTGCTGCGTGATTGCGAGCCGGAAGACCTCATCAAATACGGTCTTATTCCGGAATTCGTAGGGCGCCTGCCGGTGGTTGCCACACTCGAAGAACTCGATGTCAAGGCGCTGATACGCATTCTCACCGAGCCAAAAAATGCGCTCACCAAACAATATGAAAAATTGTTCGCGATGGAAGGCGTTGTGCTGGAGTTTCGCGAACCTGCACTGGCCGCGATCGCAAAGCGGGCGCTGGAAAGAAAGACTGGCGCACGCGGTTTGCGTTCCATTATTGAGCATGCTTTGCTCGATATCATGTTTGAATTACCATCTCTCAGCAACGTTGAAAAAGCCGTGGTCGATGAAGGCACGATTGCAAGCGAACAAAAACCGTTGCTCATTTATTCCGACAAGCCCAAGGTGGCGGGCGCGCAAAAATAGCGGCGTGAACCACGCCATTGAGCATCTTGAGCGTCGCATCACTCCAAATGGCTATGGCGTCACCCGCTTGAGATTGTTAGCGCAGACCCCAACTACGAACCCTGATCGCTTTTCTCGCGCATTCCCAAGGACGAGACTATGACCCAATCTTCGAACGACACCGAATCCACCATCCTGCCGCTGTTGCCACTGCGCGATGTTGTGGTGTTTCCGCACATGGTAATTCCACTTTTTGTGGGACGCCCGAAATCCATCAAAGCACTGGAAGCCGCGATGGAGGAGGGGAAAAATGTCGTTCTGGTGGCGCAAAAATCAGCTGCCAATGACGAACCCACGCCGGAAGACCTCTACGATGTCGGCACGGTTGCGAGTATTTTGCAAATGTTGAAACTCCCGGACGGTACAGTGAAAGTGCTGGTGGAGGGCGTTCATCGTGCACGCATCAACCACGTGTTGAACGTGAAGGAGAACTACGAGGCGGATGTATCGCCGATTCCGCAAGAAGAAGGCGACAATAACGAGGTTGAGGCGATGCGTCGCAGCCTTTTCGCCCAGTTCGATCAATACGTCAAGCTCAACAAAAAAATTCCGCCAGAAGTTCTGACGTCGCTTTCGGGTATTGAGAGCGCCAGCCGCCTGTCAGATACGATCGCGGCACATCTCCCGCTGAAGCTTGAACAAAAGCAACAGATTCTTGAAAACTTCGACGTGCCCGCCCGCCTCGAACAGCTGCTTGGCTTGCTGGAGACGGAAATCGATATTCTTCAGGTAGAAAAGCGCATTCGTGGTCGCGTAAAGCGGCAGATGGAGAAGAGTCAGCGCGAGTATTATCTGAACGAGCAGGTGAAGGCGATCCAGAAAGAACTCGGCGAGACCGAAGAGGGTGCCGACATCGATGAGCTGGAAAAGAAAATAAAAGCCGCGCACATGTCCAAGGAAGGTCGCACCAAGGCAGATGCCGAGTTAAAAAAATTGAAGCTGATGTCGCCGATGTCGGCCGAAGCAACCGTGGTTCGTAACTATATTGATACCTTGGTTGGTCTGCCGTGGAAAAAGAAAACCAAGGTGAGTTCCGATCTGCTCAATGCGGAAAAAGTGCTGGATGCCGACCACTACGGATTGGAAAAAGTGAAGGAACGTATTGTCGAGTATCTTGCTGTGCAAAGCAGGGTTGACAAGCTGAAAGCACCGATTCTGTGTCTGGTTGGACCTCCTGGTGTCGGTAAAACCTCGCTTGGACAGTCGATTGCAAAGGCCACCAACCGGAAATTCATTCGCATGTCGTTGGGCGGCGTCCGTGACGAGTCAGAAATTCGTGGGCACCGGCGCACCTACATTGGATCAATGCCCGGGAAAATCCTGCAAAACATGACCAAAGTCGGCGTGCGCAATCCTCTGTTCCTGCTCGACGAAGTCGACAAGATGGGTATGGATTTTCGCGGCGACCCTGCGAGCGCTTTGTTGGAAGTTTTGGACCCCGAACAAAATCACACCTTCCAGGATCACTACGTTGAAGTGGATTTTGATTTATCCGACGTAATGTTTGTGGCGACCTCAAACTCATTCAATATTCCGCCGGCATTGCTGGATCGAATGGAGGTGATTCGTCTCGCCGGATATACCGAAGACGAGAAAGTGCATATTGCCCGGCAGTACCTGTTGCCCAAGCAAATGAAGGCCAATGGCGTTAAGGATGAAGAGTTGCACATCGCCGATCCTGCACTGCGTGACATTACCCGTTACTACACGAGAGAAGCCGGCGTTCGCGGCATGGATCGCGAGATTGCCAGAATCTGCCGCAAGGTCGTCAAGGCGCAACTGACAAAGAAAAAAGAGGGCAAGGCACAGGTACTTGCGAAGAATCTGGACAAATATCTTGGTGTGCGGCGTTATTCATATGGCATTGCCGAGAAATCCAATCAGATTGGACAAGTTACCGGTTTGGCATGGACTGAAGTCGGCGGTGAATTGTTGACAGTGGAAGCAGCTCGCCTACCCGGCAAAGGCAAGGTTGATACCACCGGCAAGCTTGGCGAGGTGATGCAAGAATCGATCAAAGCAGCCATCTCTGTTGTTCGATCACGCGCGAAAATGCTGGGTATTGCCGAGGATTTCTACGAAAAAAATGACCTTCACATTCACCTGCCCGAAGGAGCAACACCTAAGGACGGTCCGAGTGCAGGCATCGCGATAACAACAGCGTTAGTGTCTGTCCTGAGTGGTATCCCGGTGCGGTGCGATGTCGCCATGACCGGTGAAATTACCTTGCGGGGTGAAGTGTTGCCTATTGGCGGTTTGAAAGAAAAATTACTGGCTGCAGCGCGCGGTGGCATCAAGACAGTGCTGATTCCAGAAGAAAACGAGAAAGATCTCGTTGAAATTCCGGATGAGATCACCAAGAACCTGAAAATAATACCAGTACGCTGGATCGATAAAGTTCTTGAGACTGCGCTTGAACGTAATCCAGTGCCTCTTGAAGCCGTAGACGTCCCGGCAGGTGGTAGCGTGTCAAAAGAAGTGGTGCCGGTGGTGACAAAACATTGATTCAAACCAATGGATCGTCACTTGCCACATATGATTTGTCATCGAAACACGTAACTTCGCTTGACACGTGCTTTCTCTACTTGCTATAAAACTAACTTGCATTCAACACCGCAAATTCTGCATGTTAAGCGCTTCTATTTCTTGACAGAGCACTTTTCATCTGATCATCCGCCCCGCTAGTCTGGGTCTGCTTAAGAAATTATCCAAGGAAGGATACGCCCCGTGAATAAATCCGATTTGATTGAATCAATCGCTAAATCAGCCGACATCTCCAAGGCAGCAGCGCAACGCGCGCTGGATAGTATGGTTGCCGCTGTCAGGATGTCACTTAAGAAGGGCCACATGGTGACGTTGGTCGGTTTTGGTACCTTCTATGTAGGTAAGCGTGCAGCGCGCGCCGGACGAAATCCTCGTACTGGTGCCACCATCAAGATCAAGGCTGCAAAAGTTCCGAAATTCCGTGCTGGAAAAGCGCTCAAGGATGCGTTAAACTAGCGGGCTTTCGGGTGCTTAGCTCAGCTGGTAGAGCGTCGCCCTTACAAGGCGAATGTCGGGGGTTCGAGCCCCTCAGCACCCACCAGGAAAATTGCAGTTATAAACATCAGTATCAAGTTCCCGTCAGGGGCGCTACCGACTAATGGAGTGGTAGTTCAGTTGGTTAGAATACCGGCCTGTCACGCCGGGGGTCGCGGGTTCGAGTCCCGTCCACTCCGCCAGATCAGGGGCGAACTTTCGAGTTCGCCCCTTTTTATATGT
>JBKJVA010000311.1:0-3846 GCA_046589675.1 Usitatibacteraceae bacterium | reverse complement strand
CGGAGTCGGAATTGACCGCCAATTTGATCGCCGACGTACTGGATAACCCGCGCGACGAAACGCAGATCGCCAGCGTGCGTGAAAAAGTCAGCGCGCTTACCAGACGATTCCCGGTCTACGGCGCGTAAGTCTGGCAAGCGGGCAATATGAAATGTCCGTTTTGTAGTGCTCAGGAAACTCAGGTGATCGATTCGCGTGTAAGCGAAGAAGGCGATGTTGTTCGCCGTCGCCGCCGGTGTACGGTTTGCCACAAGCGTTTCACCACCTACGAAGGGGCCGAGCTGCGGATGCCGATGATTGTGAAATCCAATGGCCAACGCGAAGATTTTTCGCGCGGTAAGCTGGAAACCAGCTTCCATCGGGCGCTGCATAAACGTCTGGTGGAGGCGGCCAAGGTGGAAGAAGCCATTGAAAGGATCGAACAGGCGGTGTTGAACGAAGCAAAGCGTGAGCATTCATCTCGCAAGATTGGCGAAATGGTAATGGAAGAACTAAAAAAACTCGACCAGGTTGGTTATGTGCGTTTCGCCTCGGTCTATCGCAGCTTCTCGGATGTCGAGGAATTCAAAGACGCCATCCGTGAAGTGACCAAGCAGTAGCGGCCATGTTCGATGCGATTGATCATGCCATGATGGCACGCGCTATTCACCTTGCCGAGTTGGGACGATGCATTGCTACGCCGAATCCTTTTGTCGGTTGTGTCATTGTCAAACAAGGGCGGATCATTGGTGAAGGGTTTACCCAAAAAGGTGGCCGCCCCCACGCCGAAGCGATTGCCCTGGAAAACTGCGTTACCGCGCCGCAGGGCGCAACGGTGTACTCAACACTCGAGCCTTGCTGTCTGCACCCAAAGTCGCGCGGGCCGGCATGTTCGGATCTGCTTGTTTCGGCCAAGGTGGCGCGGGTGGTGTCGGCGGTACACGATCCGTTTGAAGGCGTTGATGGCGGCGGGCATTCACGTCTGTATGACGCGGGCATCAAAGTTGAAACGGGGCTCATGGAGGCTGTCGTTCGCCAGCAATTGAGAGCATTCCTGGCACGCGTCATGCGTCGCCGTCCCTGGCTAACGCTGAAAGTGGCAACCAGCCTCGACGGTAAGACAGCCTTGGCAAACGGGCGATCAAAATGGATTACTGGTGCCGAAGCGCGCCGAGATGTGCACCGCATGCGCGCCGAAGCATGCGCGGTGATGACCGGCATTGGCACCTTGATGGCCGATGATCCGCAGCTAAACGTGAGGGATGTTGCGTGCGAGCGTCAGCCGCTGCGCATTCTGCTCGACAGCCGCCTCGATGTTGCAGATAATGCGCGCCTGCTTGACGGTGGCAACGTGCTGCTTGTCACCGCGGCGCAAAATGAGGCGCGTGAAAATCAGCTCATGGCTCGTGGCGTAGAGGTGGTGCGCGTGCCGATAGAGCAGGTCAAGGGTAAAGTCGATTTAGTCAAGATGATGGAGATGCTCGGTGCTCGCGGGCTCAACTACGTGATGGTGGAAACCGGGGCCAAATTGAATGGTTCGCTGCTGGCGGCCGGGGTGGTCGATGAAATAGTCGCGTACGTCGCGCCGAGCATCCTGGGTGATCCCGCACGCGGTGTGTTTGCGTTACCCGAATTCACAGAATTGCACGACCGCACGGAACTCAATGTTACGGATGTGCGGCAAATTGGTGCGGATCTGCGTATCACCGCGACAGTAAGGGAAAAATAACGTGTTTACCGGTATTGTTGAAACAACGGGCCTGATCGAAAAAGCGGAAGTGACACCGGAAAATACACGGCTCACCGTCAATGCACCACGGCTGGGTTTGCATCAAGTTGCCGTTGGAGATTCGATTGCCGTGAATGGTTGCTGCCTGACAGTTGTTGCGAAGTCACCAGAAACATTCTCAGTCGATATTTCCAACGAAACACTCTCATTAACGACAGGATTGGGGCAGGGCGCTGAAGTAAATCTGGAAAAATCGTTACGCTTCGGCGACCGCTTGGGGGGCCATTTGGTTAGCGGGCACATCGACGGCGTTGGCATTGTCACAGCGATGGATGATTTGGGCGCGTCCTGGCGTTTGGAAATAAGCGCGCCCGGTGAACTCGCCCGATACATTGCACGCAAGGGGTCGATTACCGTTAATGGTGTATCGTTGACCGTGAACAAGGCGGGTGACGTTACCGACAGCAAAGCACTATTGGAAATCAATATTATTCCGCATACCCATCAAGTGACGACCATGCGCCTGTTGCGCAAAGGAATTCGCGTGAATCTGGAAATAGATCTGCTGGCGCGGTATGTAGAAAGACTGCTTCCGAAGGAACTGTCATGACAATTGCAACAACACAGGAAATTATCGAGGATATCCGTCGCGGTCGCATGGTGGTGCTGGTCGATGCCGAAGATCGTGAGAACGAAGGAGACCTCGTCATGGCCGCCGATTTTGTGACTTCTGAATCAATCAACTTCATGGCCAGACATGCACGCGGACTGATTTGCCTGACACTTGAAGAAACACGTTGTCGACAGCTTAATTTACCGTTGATGGTCACAGAAAACCGTGCATTGCATGGAACCGCATTCACAGCATCCATTGAAGCGGCTACCGGGGTGACGAGCGGTATATCGGCGGCGGATCGGGCGCGAACCGTGCAAGTGGCGGTTGCCGCGAACGCAAAGCCCGACGACATCGTCCAGCCGGGCCATATTTTCCCTGTAATGGCCAAGCCCGGTGGTGTGTTGGTGCGCGCAGGACATACCGAAGCCGGCTGCGACCTCGCCAATCTGGCCGGACGCACACCCGCCGCGGTTATTTGCGAGATCATCAAGGACGACGGCGAGATGGCGCGGTTGGCGGATTTGCAGGAGTTTGCAAGACTCCACGATCTGAAAGTCGGCACCATTGCAGACTTGATTCGCTATCGGTCGACCACGGAGACGCTGGTCGAACAGATTTCAGAAAAAACTGTTTCCACACCCTATGGTCCATTCAGACTGCACGCCTTTTACGACAAGACCGTCAACGAAGTGCATCTCGCGCTCACGCGCGGTGAAATTCGACCTGACGTGCCAGTATTGACCCGCGTTCACGAGCCATTTACATCGCTCGATTTGTTCGATTTCGACAGCGGTCGACACGCCTATTCCGTTACCGATGCCATGCGTTTAATCGCCGCTGAAGGCAGCGGCGTGATCGTCTTGCTGCGCGCCCAAGAAAGCGCAGAGTCCCTGCTCGCGAGATTCACGGAGGGAGACAAGCCAAAGCGTGTGGCGAAATGGGATCCGCGGATGCACGGCATTGGCGCACAAATATTGCACAAGCTCAGCGTCCGTAAAATGCGCGTGCTCGCCTGGCCGAAAAATATTCCGTCGATGGCAGGTTTTGATCTTGAAGTCGTCGAGTACGTGCCACCATCGAACGCGCGCAAATTGCATAGCGTCGCCTGATTTCAAAAAGGCATTATGTCTTCCATAAAAATTAATCTGGACGGACGACACCTGCGAATCGGTATCGTGCGGAGCCGATTCAATGAGCCCATTGTGATTGGCCTGTTGAACGCCTGCGTTGCCGAATTACAAAAATATGGGGTTGATGTCGAAGCCATTGACCATGTGTCGGTACCGGGCGCGCTTGAGATCCCGGTCGCTCTACAGACGATGGCGCACACCCAAAAATATGATGCCCTGATTGCGATCGGCGCAGTGATTCGCGGTGAAACCTATCACTTTGAAGTGGTTGCCAATGAAAGTTGCCGCGGCGTGATGGATGCGACGCTGGAAACGGGCGTGCCGATTGCAAATGGCATTTTGACCGTTGACACGGATGAGCAGGCATTGGCACGAACTGCTGAAAAGGGCGC
>JBKJVA010000350.1:0-3921 GCA_046589675.1 Usitatibacteraceae bacterium | reverse complement strand
CGGGCCCGCACCGCGCGATGTGACCCCTGATGCAACGCTTGCCATTGCCGATCGCGTCATGGACGGCTTTGGCGAACGCATGCGCCAAATCTCACTCAGGTTCGTACCGACGGCCATCCTTTCGCGACAAGTTGCGGTGATCCGCAAGCAGTCACTCATCATCAATCTGCCCGGCCAGCCCAAAGCGATTAGGGAAACGCTGGAAGGACTGAAGGATACGGACGGCAAGCCGATTGAGGTTGGTATCTTCGCGGCGGTTCCCTACTGTGTGGATCTAATCGGCGGGCCCTATCTCGAAACGAATGATGAAGTAATCAAGGCGTTTCGTCCCAAAAATGCCATCAGGAATGTCAAAGAATAAATAGTCATGAAAATAATTGAACACATCGAACTCGTCACCGGCGCAGATCCCAAGGGCACTGTTATCTGGATGCACGGCCTGGGCGCTGACTGCTGGGACTTTGTTTCCGTCGTAAAAGAACTCCGTCTTCCCGCAGATTTGCCATTGCGCTTCATCTTTCCGCAGGCTCCAGCTCGCGCCATCACGATCAATAACGGGCAAGTCATGCCCGGCTGGTACGACATTTCGATGGCGGAATTGCATCGCAAGCCCGATGAAGCCGGCGTGCGCCAATCTCAAGCCAGCATCGATCAACTAGTTGCGCGCGAAATCGGCCGGGGCATCGCGGCCGAGAAGATCATTCTTGCCGGGTTTTCGCAAGGCGGTGCCATCGCCCTGCAAGTCGGACTGCGTCATCGCGAATCGTTGGGCGGTATTCTGGCGTTATCCACTTATCTGACACTGGAGGACTCGTTAGCGGTCGAGGCCACCATTGCCAACACCAACATCCCTATCCTGATGGCCCATGGTACCCAAGACCCACTTATTCCACTTTCGCTGGCGCTTGCTTCACGCGCAAAAATGGAAGCGCGCGGCTACAAAGTCGATTGGCACGAATATCCGATGCCGCATTCGGTTTGCATGGAAGAAATAGAGGATATTGGCGTCTGGATTCAGGCCCGATTCAAGTCGCGGATTCTGCTGGCTTAAGGATAGTATCCAACAAGGTCATTCATGGACGCGGACTTCGAACATAAAATGTCTGTAACGCCGCACCAGATATAGACTTTCACTAGCAAATTTTGTTCAGCGCCACCAATAGCGGCGCTGGAAGCGATTGCGGCTTCCGTGTCACCCGATCAACATATACATGCACGAAGTGCCCCTGTGCCACGGCCTCGCTAGCGCCGCTCGGAAACAACGCCACTTCGTAGCGCACGCTCGAATTGCCGATTCGCGCAACCCGCAAGCCAGCATCTATTTTGTCGGGAAACGCAATGGAGGCGAAGTAGCTGCAGCCAGTTTCCACCACCAAACCGATCACTGGACTGTTAATGATATCGAGGACGCATTGTGAAATCAGATACTCGTTCACCACAGTATCGAACCAGGAATAGTAGACAACATTGTTGACGTGTCCATACACGTCGTTGTCCATCCAGCGTGTCGCAATGGGCAGAAAGTGCTGGTACGCATGCCGCAAGTGCGGCACGGCCTTTGTTGCTGGCAGAGCGAGCGTGTTCACAGCTTGGTAATGTCCATCGTATGGGTTTTTCCTGGATCGAACGCGTGGTACGGGATAACGGTCGGCATCGGACTTACGGTCGGGTCAAAGAAGATCGCGATCTCGTCGCGCCGCTTCATGGTGTCTTCATAGGCCATCTCGATCAGCGCTTTGCAGTAGCGGTGGTCGAACAGCATGTAACTCGCCAGTGCCGCGCCGCCGCGCCGCATGGCACCAATGGAGCGCATTAAAAGCCGCGTCGTCCATGGGAGATCGCCGACATGCTTGAACGCGAGTGTTTCGAGTGGTTCATTCGGGCAGGCCACACAGACATCGACGTGATGCAGATTCATGCCGGATTTCTTCAGTCTTTCGGGGTCAACTACGGTCAATGTCGAATTGATGCGTTGCAGCAACTCGATATCCACCGCAAGCGTGTCAAGAAAAATGGATGACATAGCGTGACCGGCAATTTGCGCCAGCGAAGGATAGCGTTCGCCGCTGATGCGCTCGGGAATATCCTTGACCAGTTTGGCTGTGCCCACCACAAACACGCGCCTCGCACCGAGATGCAAAGCCGGGCTGACCGGTGCCATCTGACGGATGGAGCCGTCGCCAAAATACTCGCGGTTGATTTTGGTAGCCGGAAAAGCAAAGGGAATCGCGGATGATGCCATCAAGTGTTCGCTGCGTAACTGGCTGACGCGGATGCCAACGCGTTGTGAGCGACGCCAGCCCAGTACGTCTGGCGCGGCCTGAAAAAAAGCGCAGTTTTGCCCGGACGTATAGCCCGATGCCGTCACCGACACCGCGCGCAATACGCCGGATTCAATGTGCCTGGCGATCCGTTCAAGCGGTATATGATGTTTAATCAGATCCACCAATGGCGAATTATCAAACAGCGACACCTTGTGATTTTTTGATACCGCACCAAACAGAAACGCCGCCAGCCATTTGATGCTGTTTCTTGAGACGCCAGGGAAATCGGTCCGGTAGACCTTTTCGGGCGAAAAATTTCCCCATACCTCCAACAGCGTTTCCACGCCGCGCGCGAAATTGTCTGCATTGACTGCCAACACCGCGGCATTGATGGCACCGGCCGAGGTACCAGTGATAATGGGAAAAGGATTTTCTTCAGGGTGTCCAAGGATTTCCGAAACAGCCTTGAGCACGCCCACCTGGTAAGCAGCGCGCGCGCCGCCGCCCTGCAATACGAGTGCGATGCCCGGATGTCTTGGATTTCTGGTTGTTTTTGCAGAATCACTCACGCGGTCGTCCCCTCCCCGCCCGTTGATGCTTTTGTGCAAGTACTGCAATAACTGCAGCCTGGCAAAATCTCTATGCGCGGCCTGCCTGTGAGCCGCCAAGTACGATGCTGACCACGTTTTTGTCGTCGGCGGGCAGCTTCGCGCCCAGCAGATTGTAGACTTGCATCATGCCTTTGCCTTTAACGTCGATTTGTTGCATTTCGTCAAATGCATAGCGATTGTGCAGGCGGCGGTAGGTAACTGCATCAACCTGAATGAGACCAGGATGCGCCTCGGAAGACATGCGCGCCGCGACATTTACAGTGTCACCCCACAGATCGTAACTGAATTTGCGTCGTCCAATCACGCCGGCGACGACAGCACCAGTGGCCAGCCCCACCCGCAAACTCATCCTTTCGCCATTAGGCGCGGTGTAGCGGGCGACGAAGGCCTGCATCTGTAAAGCCATGTCGGCCATCGCATCCACGTACTGCGTGGTCGAACTGCGTAATCCGCCAGCGGCCATATAGGCGTCGCCGATGGTTTTGATTTTCTCAATACTGTACTTCTCGGCCAACATATCAAACTCGGAGAAAATGTCGTTCAGCAGATGTACCGTTTCATTCGGCGACATTTCTTCCGACATGTGCGTGAAATTGACGATATCAGCGAACATGACAGTAACATCGGCGTGACCATCAGCGATATTGGTTTCCTGGCGCTTCAGGCGGATCGCGATCGGTTCCGGCAAAATATTCAGCAATAGCCGATCGGACAGCTCCTTTTCCATTGATACGGCCCTGCCCTGCGCTTCGACTGCTTCACGCAGCTTGATTTTTTCGCGTGAAAAATACCAAAGCAGCACATACACCATCGCCGAGATAGAAACGAAATTCAGCGCAAAAAAAACTGCGACGGTGCGCATGTCGAGTTGCTTGGTGTCCCACTGCAAAACATAATCGAACATACCCGACATGGCCGTCATGAAAATGTACGCCACGAACCACGGCACCGATTCTCGTGTGCCCAGAATGACGATGGCCGCTACCGGAGCAAGCAACGCCCACAGCGAGACACCACTGGAATTGACGAAGTTTCCCATCGTCCAC
>JBKJVA010000317.1:0-6246 GCA_046589675.1 Usitatibacteraceae bacterium | reverse complement strand
CGATCACTTCATCCGGATCATGTATATCGCTCTGGTTGATCTTGTTCACGACCTCCGCGCCCGCGTAGCCCAGCATGCGTTCGGCACCAACGTTGAATATTTGAATGATGCCCTTCTCGTCGGTGGCGATTATCGAGAAATTGGCGTTGTGAAGAATCGCATTCTGCAAGACACCGGTTTTAAGCAGTGCATCCTGTCGATGGCTGATGGCGATGGCTTCCAAGTTCCCCACGACATCGGCAAGTGCTTGATTTGATTTGTTCATGACCAATCTGGATAGAAGGCAATCAGTGGCAACAGTTGGAGAAGCGCTTTGTTCCCGCGAAGTCAAAATACCATTTAAAGGCTACTGGCGGTGGCGTTCATTTGTGTTTGCAGCAAATTAGCAGACGAATGACTTATTACTTTGTAGGCGAAACACTCAAACGAACGTAGTCATCTCGAATGCACTGCAGCCGTGATCGGTGGGAAACGGTCTGGTGGAAGGCTGTCGACGCGGGCAGTCGACATCGTCGACAAACCGCTAAGCACGAGAATGGTGCTCTTACGCGTCGGAATTGTAGGCGTAGTCTGACCCGGATTTTCGGCTTTCGCCGCTACCGGCGTGATCGCAGCCGCAATATGCTCTCGGCAATATCTTTATTGCGAGAGGGAGAACATTGTGCGTGCCGTAGTACCTAGCAAATCCGGTCGGTTCGGCTGCTTTCAGTTACGTGTCTTGACGGCAGCGTCCTTGGTATTACTCGCTAGCACGTCAGGTTGCGCGACGCTACCGGACATAAATGCCGATACGCTGCCTGTTTCTGCGCAATCCGCCAAGCTTGAAGGTACGCGCGGTCCGTTGTCGTCGCGTCAAAGCAAGGCGATTTTAGCCAATCTAAGTAGCCGCGGCGAAGAAACCGGAATTTTCGAGCGGCATCTTGCACTGGAAGAAGCAATCGTTGGCAGTCCACTGGTGGTTAGCAATCGAGTCACGTTGTTTCAAGATGGAGAATCTACCTACGCAGCCATGTTCAAGGCAATAGCGGCAGCCAAAGATCACATTAACGTCGAAACCTACATCATCGAAGACGATGAAATCGGCAGAAAATTTTCCGATGCGTTTATTGAGAAGCAAAAACAGGGTGTTTCCGTCACGTTGATTTACGACAGTGTGGGTTCGCTACAGACGCCCAAGGCGTTTTTCCAGCGCCTCAAGGACAGCGGCATCAAGACGCTTGAATTTAATCCGGTTAATCCGCTGGAGGCAAAAAAGGGCTGGGAGGTAAATCAGCGGGATCACCGGAAATTATTGATTGTCGACGGTCAGAGCGTGTTTCTTGGCGGTATCAACATAAGCAGCGTTTATTCGAGCGGATCGGCAGGAAAGCGCGCAAGTAGCGCCAAGAATAAAGACCAGGCACCGTGGCGCGATACCCATTTACTGGTGGAAGGTCCGGTGGTGGCCGAGTTCCAGAAACTGTTCATGTCGACCTGGACCAAGCAAAAAGGCGAAGCCCTGCCGGAAAAAAAATACTTTCCACCGCAAATGCAAAAAGGCAAGGAAGTGGTGCGCGCGATCGGCAGTTCTTCGGACGACGCCAATGGAAAGATTTACAACACCCTGCTCTCGGCCATGAACAGTGCAGAGACATCGGTTTATCTCACCAACGCCTATTTTGCGCCGGACGAGAAAATCATGAAAGCATTGGCAGATGCTGTTGCCCGTGGAGTCGATGTCAAGATTATTCTGCCGAGCAAAACTGACTCAGGATTGATCTTTCATGCAGGCCGCTCGTATTACAACGAATTGCTGAAATCCGGCGTAAAGATTTATGAACGTGGCGAGGCTCTGTTGCACGCAAAGACTGCGCTGATCGACGGGGTGTGGTCAACCGTTGGGTCAACCAATCTCGATTGGCGGAGTTTTTTGCATAACGACGAGGTCAATGCCGTCGTACTTGGGCTTGAATTCGGCGCGCAGATGAACGCCATGTTCGACAAAGACCTCGCCGCATCGCGCCAGATCACGCTCGAATCCTGGCGTGATCGTCCGGTCGCGTTGCGCGTGAAGGAACAGGCTGCGCGAATCTGGGTTTACTGGCTATGAAAATGGAAAATGGAAGTGAAAAAAATGGAAGTGAAAAGTTTGGCATGAATAATAATGATCGCATTCTGTCGACGGGCGCGGAAGCGCAAGAGAGCGCGGGCCAGCACCATCGCGGTTCGGTAACCACGTGTGTCCTGCTGATGTTGGCGGCCATTGGTTTGTGGCTGTTGACCGGCTTCACATTGGCTGATGCAGCGTTGCCAGCCATCAACGCCGTCGACGCTGGTTCGGCTTCGGGGTTGCGCGCACGGCACGCCGAACTACGCGGCCAGCTCACCAACAACGCCTTCAAGCGTCCGTTGGTCATTGAGTCCAGCCAGACTTCTAAAGACGTGAAGGGCGACATCTACGCCGTGGTCCCGCATGCCTTCGTTGCGGTTAGTGAGGGGCTTGCTGGATCCCAGGGATGGTGTGACGTGTTGATCCTGCATCTCAATACCAAGTACTGCAAGACCACACGCGACCAGAATGGCACTGCATTGATGATGAATGTTGGAAAAAAATATGACCAGCCGCTTGAAGACTCTTTTCGGCTCACGTTTGCGTGGAAGCTTGTGGATCGGCAAGCCGACTACATGCGTGTGCTGCTCAGAGCAGATGTCGGTCCTCTCGGTACCCACGACTATCGCATCACGCTTGAAGCCGTTCCTCTCGAAAACGGCAGCACGTTTCTTCATCTATCCTATGCCTACGGATTTGGCGTAACCGGGAAGCTCGGCATGATGACCTACTTCAATACGATAGGGCGCGATAAGGTTGGGTTCACCGTCACCGGCAAGAACCAGGACGGGCAGCCCGAGTATGTCGACGGGATGCGTGGGCTGGTCGAGCGCAATACTATGCGTTACTACCTCGCCATCGAGGCATATTTGGGAGCACTCAATGTAAAGGGGCCCGCACAATTCGAGAAACGCATCAATGACTGGTTTACGGCGGTCGAACGCTATCCCAGACAACTGCACGAAATAGAACAAGGCGAATATCTTGAGATGAAACGCAAAGAAATTCGGCGGCAGCAGGCAGGGGAAAACAAAGGCGCAGCAGATTTGGGCTAATACGTTATTCGCGGCGAGTTGGTGTACTGACGCCGCAAGGTCAGTGAATGTTTAGCTAGCCATTCCTGCTGTTGAGAAACCAGGTATGCATTTCGCCTTTTCCCTTGATATCGATAGGGCCGCGCTCTTCGAGAACGAACGGGCTAGTTAATCGTTGCCTGGTGGCATCGGTGAGATGGATGCGTCCGGGCAAACCGTGGGACTCTATGCGGCTCGCCGTATTCACCACTTCGCCCCAAAGGTCATACAGGAATTTTCGCTTGCCAATCACGCCAGCCACGGCGGCACCGGTGTCAATGCCGATGCGGACGTGCAGTTTGTAAGAACTTTGCTCATTGAAACGGTTCATGGCTGCAATCATGTCCAGCGCCATGTGCGCAGCACGCACTGCATGATCCGTCACCGGAACGGGCAGACCGGCAGCGACCATGTAGGAGTCGCCGATCGTCTTGATTTTTTCGAGACCGCGCGCATCGGCAATCTTGTCGAAGCGTGAAAATATATCGTTGAGCACGCCCAACAGGATTTCAACACTGACGCTTTCGGAAAACTTGGTGAAGCCGACGATGTCTGCAAACAATACCGTCACTTCCGGAAAGCTGTCGGCGATCACTTCGGTGAAGCCGTCTGCGGTGATTTCGGTGCGGCCTTTGTAGCGCTCGGCAATCGATTGAGGGAGCACGTTCAAAAGCAATAGTTCCGATACCCTCTGCTCGGATAAGAGACGGTCATAGAGTCGCTTCGTTTCCAGATGCAAAAGACGAACTTCGAGCATGTTGTAGACGCGAATCAATACTTCACCGAGGTCAAACGGTTTACTGATGAAATCCTTCGCCCCGGCCTTTAATGCACGCAGCTTGTGAGCCGGCTGGGCGGTCAGCACGAGAACCGGCAGGTAGCCGTCGGTTTCGATTGCCTTCAAGCCCTCCATTACCGCGAATCCATCCATCCCCGGCATTTGCAGGTCGAGCATGATCAAGTCGTAACGGTTCTTGAGGTGCAGTCCGTAAGCGTCGCCGGGATTGGTGGTGGACGTGACGCAGGCGTAGCCGGCGCCATGCAACATCTGCTCGAGCAACTGTACGTTGGCTAGCTGATCGTCGACGATCAAGATCTTTGCGTTGAGAATATCGGTTGAACCAATCATGATCGTTCGCAGCTTTATTCGTTTGTGGCTATTTGTTTGTCCGCGTGTGCCAGCGCCTCATTCAAGGCATCCATGAACTCGTTGACTTTGATCGGCTTGGTGAGATAACGGAAGAATCCTGCCTTCAGGCCATTCTCGATATCGCGTGGTATGGCATTGGCACTGATGGCAAGCACCGGGATGTGCGCCGTTAGCGGATCTTCACGCAGGATTTTCAGCGCCTGGATACCGCTGATGCCAGGCAGATTGATGTCCATCAGGATCACATCCGGGAGATGGGCGCGCGCCAGCGCTATGCCGAGATTGCCATCCCCCGCACTCAACAAACGTATATCGGGACGGCGCGCGATGAGTTGCTCAACCAGACTCAAGTTAGCCCGGTTGTCTTCTACATACAGCAGGGTGCGCAGCGCTGCACCATGCTGAACACGCGCTTGAGGCAGCGCAAGTGGTTCTTCTGCACCGGCGTAAAGCTGTAGTGCGAGCGCCGAGTTCAGTTCGATCCAGAACACACTGCCCACCCCGACGGCGCTTTCCACGCCGATTTCGCCCCCCATCAATTCGACCAGCCGCTTGCTCACCACCAGGCCGATGCCGGTACCTTCCCCGGCACTGGCATCTTGTCCGAGACGATTGAACGGCTGGAACAGTTGTGCGAGTTTTTCCGGGGACAATCCTTCGCCGGTATCCTGCACACGGATACGTACGCGCGCCGTTGTGTTCACGCTGCACGTCACTTCGACCGTTCCCCCCGCGCGGTTGTATTTGATCGCGTTGGAAAGCAGGTTAATGAGAACCTGCTTCACCCGGGTACGATCAGCATTGGCAAAGTAATGGCCCTCGAACTGAGGAAAACTCATGCTAATACCGCTTTTTTGTGCCTGCGGTTCGATCATGGCTTGGCAATCGAGCAGCACTTCGGTCAGCGACATCGGTTCCACTGACAGCGACAGCTTGCCCGACTCGATCAACGCGAGATCGAGGATTTCGTTAATCAACTCCAGCAGATACCACCCCGCCTGGAGAATCTGGTCGATGCTGGCCTTTTGGGTGGCCGTTGGCAGCGGCGAACCCGACTCCATTAATTGGGCGAAACCCAGGATCGCATTGAGCGGGGAGCGCAACTCATGGCTCATGCTGGAAAGGAAATCCGATTTGGCGAGGTTGGCTTTTTCTGCCGCGAACTTGGCGCTCTCCAGCTCGACGTTTGTCTGCTGCAACTCATCCCCCTGGGTTTGCATCTCCACCGTCATTTTTTGCGACTGCTGCAGCAGCGCTTCAGTGCGCGAGTTGGCCTCGATGGTATTGAGCACGATACCGATGCTCTCGGTAAGCTGTTCCAGGAAGGCGAGATGGATGGGGCTGAAACGCTCAAAGGACGCCAACTCGATGACGGCTTTGGTCACCCCTTCGAACATCACCGGCAGCACCACGACATTCATGGGCGTAGCTTCCCCAAGGCCGGAACTGATCTGCACATAGTCGCCCGGCACGTTGGTGAGGAGGATGCGCCGCTTCTGCAGAGCGCACTCCCCGATCAGGCCTTCACCCAAACGGAATTGCTTCGGCAAATTCTCTCGCGCCTTGTAGGCATAGCTCGCCTGGAGATCAAGACGGGCGTCGTCCTTTTCCCCTTCCATGCCGTAGAACACGCCGTGTTGGGCGTTCACCAGCGGTGCCAACTCGGACAGGATGAGCTTGCACACCGTCAGCATTTCGCGCTGGCCCTGCAACAGGCGCGTGAATCGTGCCAGGTTGGTCTTGAGCCAGTCCTGCTCGATGTTCTTGTCGGTGGTGTCCTTGAGGCTGCGGATCATTGCATTGATGTTGTCGGTCAAGTCATTCCAGATGCCGGCCACGCCCACCACCTGCGCCTGGCCGCCGAGCTTGCCCTCGGTGCCCACCTCGCGCGCCACCCGCGTCACCTCCCCGGCGAACGCGCCGAGCTGGTCGAC
>JBKJVA010000309.1:0-6170 GCA_046589675.1 Usitatibacteraceae bacterium | reverse complement strand
GTACCGCTGGTTGGCCCATCCTCGATTCTGCTCGGACTGATGGCATCTGGCTTAAACGGGCAGACATTTGCGTTTCACGGCTATCTGCCGCAAGACAAGGCTGCACGTGCCGACGTGATTGTTGCTTTGGAACGCGAGTCGCGCCAGCGCAACATGACCCAGCTATTTATTGAAACACCTTACCGCAATCAAGCTTTATACGCAGATCTGCTTGCGACACTTGCACCCTCCACTCAACTCTGCGTTGCACGTGATCTCACTGGGAACCACGAATACGTACGAACGTCGCGCGTTGCGGACTGGCGAATACAAACGCTGGTAATTGAAAAACTGCCCACATTATTTCTGTTTCTTGCCTCATCGGCACGACACTGAATCTGCGGCTTTACGCCGCAGGCGAACGTCAACAAGTGGACGCCGCTCGTGAATAATCAAACACCGACGAAGCGGCCAGCATTGGGGCCAGATCTTCGGCCGACATCGGCACGCTAAAGTAAAAGCCCTGACCGACGCGGCATCCTTTCGCGCGCAATAAGGTAAGCTGGCCCGCTGTCTCGATCCCCTCGGCAATAATGTCCAGATCGAGACTTTTGGCCATGCTGATGATGGCCACCACAATGGCGGTGTCGTTAGGATCTATGGTGATATCGCGAACAAAGCTTTGATCAATTTTCAGTTTGCTGATCGGCAGGCGCTTCAGATAGGAAAGACTGGAATATCCGGTGCCAAAGTCATCAACCGCCAGTTGAATTCCCATGCTGGCAATTTCATTCAAGCGCGTTATATTGCCCTCGCCGCGGCGCATGACCTGGCTCTCGGTAATTTCGAGCTCAAGCAGCGATGGATCAAGTTTCGTCTCATCGAGTATGCCCGCCAGCAGACTCACAAAACGCTTATCGGACAATTGGCGTGCCGAAAGGTTAACCGCAATTCGGCGGCGTGGCAGTCCGGCATCCAACCATTTTTTCGCTTGCCGACAGGCCTCTCTAAGCACCCATTCACCAATCTCGTTGATCAACCCGGTTTCTTCGGCAAGCGGGATGAATTCGCTCGGCATGATGGTGCCACTCTGTGCGGAAACCCAGCGCACGAGCGCCTCCAACGCGACAATTTCTCCTGAATTTAGGTCAATTTGTGGTTGGTAGACCAATGAAAAATCGCCATTCTTCACTGCGGCACGCAGGTTAGACTCCATCGCTGCGCGGCGCTTCACAGCGTTGTTCATCTGCGCAGTGAAGAACTGGTACGTGTTCTTGCCCTGCGCTTTGCCGTGGAACATGGCGGTATCGGCATTTTTCAGCAGCGTTGGCGCATCGCGACCGTCGTCGGGATAAAGTGCGATGCCGATTGAACCGGACACATGCTGGTCCGTCCCATTGACCGAAAATGCCGCGCGCAACGCGTCAAGTATTTTTTGTGCGACGCGGGTCGCACCCAATTGCCCTTCCAATTGATCGAGCAACACAATAAATTCGTCGCCGCCTTGCCGAGCAATGGTGTCGTGGGCGCGTACGGAAACGGTAAGCCGCTTCGCCACCTGCCGCAGCAATTCGTCACCTACATCGTGTCCAAGCGTGTCATTTATATTCTTGAAATTATCAATATCGATGAACATAACCGCAAATCGCTTGGTGGAGCGTTCTGCACGGCTGATTGCCTGCGAGATTCGATCCTGCATAAGTGAACGGTTTGGGAGGTCGGTCAAGGCATCGTGGTATGCCAGATGCTGCATGCGTTGCTGTATCGTTTTGCGATCCGTTACATCGCGGGTGTTGACAATGATGCCGCGAACTTCCGGAATGTCGAGGCAATTCTTACCGATCGATTCCAGCGTGCGCCACGCTCCCGCTTTGGTCCTGACGCGAAATTCGATCGGCTGCGTCATTTTTCCGCGCACGGCCAACTCGTGAAACATGCTCCGCATCGCTTTTACGTCGTCGCGATGGATAAGATCGAACTGGCTCCGACCAATCATTTCGCTCGGGTCATGACCAAGCAGATGCATTACCGATGGACTCTGGTAAAGGATGACGCCACTCGTATCGAGAACGGTCACAATATCCATCGCACTTTCGGTGAGCGCCTTGAAACGGCCTTCGGACGCTTCGAGTGCTTTGGTTACCTGCTTGAAGTCGGTGAAATCGGTGAGCACACCAATGATTCCAGCGGCACTCCCATCTGAGTTTGTGAAGCGGCTGACGTGGCGAATGATGTGACGATCTTTGCCGCTCCCATCGGCGATTACCTCTTCGGCAATGACAGTCTTCCCGCTTATCAACAATTTCGCGTCTTCCAGCTCTGCTGATTTCGCATGCGCCGGCGATAGCAAATCTGCGGGAGTGCTATCGATCCAGTCTTCGCGGCGCTTGGAGAAAAATGTTTCCCAAGCGCGGTTGAAGCCCAGATAGCGTCCATTAGCCCCCTTATAAAAAATAGGCGATGGGATGACTTCCAGCAGTTCACGCGTGAAGCGCAATTGTTGATCCAGCGCACGCGTCGTTCGTATGGCGTCGGTTATATCTGACGCAGTCACCAAAATACCGACGACCTCATTCTGCGCACCGCGCAACGGCGCAGCGGACAAGCTGATTTCGCGCGGATCTCCTTCATTACCAGTCCAACTGATCTCAACGTTATGTACGGATTCGCCGCGTAGTACCCTCAAGCGGATGTCTGCTGCCACTTCCTGCGACGTCAGCCAGATCGGGGATGGTTTCCCAACAACGGACGCTTCTTTCACGCCGAATATTTTTTCGGCGGCTGGATTCCACAACATCACGATGCCTGCGGGCGTCACGGAATAAATTGCCAGCGGTGATGTTTTGACGATGCCATTGAGCGATTGGTTGAGTGTAGTCAGCGTTGCCTGGGTGGCGTGATAGTTCGATACATCTTCGACAGAACCCAATCCATATATCGGTTTTCCGGTCGCGTCGCGAACCACAACGCCTGATCGCTGTGCCCAAAGTACCGAGCCATCTTTTCGGATGTAACGTTTTTCGCGATTGACCGACAATGCGAAGCCTTGCGAGACGATACCGCGTAGCATCGCCTCGTCCGCTGGCTGATCCTCCGGATGCGTGATGTCGATGAAGGATTTGCCCTTGAGTTCGTCAGCGGTATAGCCCAACATCTCACAAAATCGCCGGTTCACGACAAGGAAGCGGCCTTTCGTATCCACCTGTGTGAGTCCAATTCCGACCAGATCAAATGCCTCCCGAAACTTGTGCTCACTGGCAGAGAGCTGCAAATCACGGTCGCGAACGGAACTCGCCAGGGCGCAAATGGTGATACTCAACTGCTCGAGTTCCAGAAATTCTGTCTGCACTTGGACGGAATCGGCGAGATCGCGAAAATCTTTCTGCTGCAGTTCTTCCGTCAGCCGACGCAAGGGCTCGCTGATCTGGCGTGCAAAAATTACGCCAATCAAGCTGGCAATAATGACTGCCCCAAAACTCCACAGCAACAATTCTCGACGCATGCTGGTGGCTAGATCCGGCGATAGACCGCCATCGCTTAAGATTTTGGCAGCGACGATGCCCATCATCAACGCCACCGCAAGAGTCATCGCGGCAAAGCCCGCAACGATATGCAGCTTCAAGCTGGTAGAGCGCGCGTTCGGCGGCGGCATGCCGCTGGCCGTAAGCGGCCGCGCTGGATCTGTCAATTGAACGGACGGATCGGTGACGCCCAAAACCGCGGCATCGACCGCGTTGACTGCTGCCGTTTCAGGATGGCCGTTACGCGCCATAGTTGCAAGAAATGGTCATTCGCCCTACGATCTCGAATGGTCTGAGCCGTCGCTTCGCCGGGCTAGCGAAGGTTCTGGCCGCCTGCGACCGGTGCGGACAATAACTTGCTCCAGAAGGAATCGGCAACATTGCTGCCAAGCCGCCGGGCAAGGGATTCCGAAAATGAGTCTTCCTCCGTAAAGTCGACAATTTGTTCAGCCTTGATGATATCCCTGGCTACGTAATCCAATCCGCCAAGCCCATCTGCCAAACCGTTCGCCACACTTTTTTCACCCGACCATACCAGACCGGAAAACATCTCCGGCGTTTCCCTAAGGCGCTTGCCGCGGCCGTCTTTTACAACCTTAATGAACTGCTGATGAATTTCATCGACCATCTGCTTCGCATATTTTTGCTGCTCAAGGTTGATTGCCGAAAAAGGGTCGAGAAATCCCTTGTTTTCACCCGCTATGACGAGGCGACGTTCAACCCCAAGCTTCTCCATCGTTCCGGTAAAGCCAAAGCCATCCATCAAAACACCAATCGATCCGATGATCGAGGCCTTATCGACAAAAATCTTGTCGGCAGCCGCCGCCACGTAGTAGCCACCAGACGCGCAAATGTCCTGCACGACAACGTAGAGCGGGATTTCCTTGTACTTGGCGCGCAAACGCTTAATCTCGTCATTGATATACCCGGCCTGGACGGGACTGCCTCCCGGGCTATTGATGCGCAGTACCACGCCTTGGGTATTTTTATCTTTAAAGGCATGCTGAAGAGAGCTGATAATTTTGTCCGCAGATGCTTTTGATTCAGTTGAAATTACTCCTTTCAACTCAACCAATGCAGTATGTTTTTGAAGTGCAGAACCATCGCGTTTGCCGCCGAACCACCCCAGCAGGGCAAACAGCGACAAAAATAGCAACAGCAGCCATGCGATGGCGATTCCGGTTTTCCAGCGCCGCGAGGTTCGTTGCTCAGTGAGTGCATCAAAGGCCAGCTTTTCGAGGACGCTGCGTTCCCATGTCGCCGGGATAGCACCTGCTGGTTGTTGGCTATTCTCGTTCATGACTCAAGTATTTTCGTTGCCGTGTATTAGCTGATATCGGCGCTGTGGCCCGAAAGCACAACATCGCTTCCAGATACTCTGATCGCCAGCGGTTGCAATTGTGCACCGTGGCAAGGTCCATCTACGCATAATCCGCTGTCCGGTTTGAAGAGCGCGCCGTGGGTAGCGCATATCAAGTATAAGCCAGATTCTTCGAACACCTGCCCCGCCTGCCAGTCAAGTTCAGTGCTGCGATGAGGGCACGAATTGACATAAGCATAAACGCCACCGTTGTAGGCGATGGCAAAGCAGGCCAGGTCGCGCTTGGTTTCAGAAAACGCTACCGTGAACTTCACCGCTAAGCCACCGTCGACCAATTGGTCGGCGCGGCAGACTACGCGTTCAGTTTCAGCCATGCGGCTAACTCGGGGACCGTATTAGCAACTGCGATCGACGGCCTTGTGGCCAGTAACTCCGCAGGATGTGCGCCGTAGGTGACCGCTACCGCCGCCACACTGGCATTATTGGCGAGTTCCAGGTCATGGACGGTATCGCCAATCATCAACGTCCGTTCCGGTGGCACGGCAGTGAACGCCATTAATTTCTGTAGCATGTCCGGATGTGGTTTCGGCCATCCTTCGTCAGCGCAGCGCGAAAAGTGAAATGCGGACTTCAAGCCGGTATGCGCGAAGGCGCGTTCCAGGCCGACGCGCGGTTTACCCGTCGCAACCGCCAGAAAGCGCGTCGGATAGTCGATGGCGACGAGCAACTCGCGAATGCCGTCATACAGCGGCGCTTCGTGATCCCGGGGTACGTAATGTTGTCGATACTTCAGCGCGAATGCCATTTGTGCGACTGGATTGAGCTCTGGAAACAGACGCAGAATGGATTCGTGAATGCCCAGACCGATGATCGACTTTGCCGCTGCCACCGTTGGGATGGGCAACTCACAGTCACGCGCTGCTAACTGAATGCACTCTGCGATCAGCCCGGTTGAATCCATGATGGTACCGTCCCAGTCGAACACGATAAGGTCGTAGCGTCTGGAACCCATCGGCCTAGCCACCGCGAACATGCGTTAGATAGCGCGCCAGGTCAGCCGACAACGGTGCTTCAATGACCAGCCTCGCGCCGCTGATGGGATGCGAAAACGCCATCAACCGCGCATGCAGGAACATGCGTTTCAAACCGCCGTGTTTTGTCGCCGCGACATATTTGTTCAGTGCAAAATCACCGTACTTGTCGTCACCGATGATTGGAAATCCAAGATGGGCCAGGTGGACACGGATTTGATGGGTGCGCCCGGTTCTGATTTCGCAATCGAGTAAAGTAGCGCCCGGCAAAACTTCTTGTCGCGTAACAATAGTGTGTGACTCCTGGCCATCGTCTTC
>JBKJVA010000268.1:0-12179 GCA_046589675.1 Usitatibacteraceae bacterium | reverse complement strand
ATTTTTTTCATTGGACTAGAAACTCAGAAATTTGGATTCGATTTGTGGGGCTGCACGGCGCGCGCACCACGCATCAATATATTCCCAAAGGATAAACGCCCACGCCCAGCAGGTCGCAAAGCGCGACTTCATCGCGTATTTTCCCATCGAATGACGCTTCAAGCACGCGCAACATACGGCCGTCGCCACAGAGTGCAATGCAGCGTGTCGAGCTGACATTCAAGAATCCTGCTTTGCCATGGGTTAAGTGCGCCGGCGCCAGCGCAGTTCTGGTGATGGTGATCGCTTGTCCTTTTACCGTGGTCGTTGCCCCCGGATAAGGCGGGGCAACTGCACGGACCAGATTATGGATATTCTCGGCACTGTCGTGCCAATTGATAATGCCGTCTTCAGGTTTTCGTCCGCTGTAATATTTGCCTGCTGCAAGATTTTGCGGACGCAACACAGCCGAGCCATCAATGAGTCGTGGTAGTGCGCGATCAAGGGTCGTGGCAGCTACCAATGAAACTTTGTGAAATACATCGAGCACGCTGTCGTCCGTCAGGATCGGCACCGCTTGCTGATCAACAATGCGGCCGGCATCGGGTTTCTCGACCATCTCATGGAGGGTTGCACCGGTTTCGGTTTCGCCTTTGAGGACGGCCCAGTTGATCGGTGCCCGGCCCCGGTACTTGGGGAGGAGCGAGCCGTGCATATTGTAGGCACCGCGCGTGGCAGTGGCGAGCAAGTCGGGCTTTAACATCAGACGGTAGTAGAACGAAAACAGGAAGTCCGGTTTGAGTGCAGCGATCTGTGCGATGAATTCCGGGGTGTTCGGATCGTCAGGCTTCGCTACGTCCAACTTATTTGTGATAGCGAGATTTGCGACACTTTCGAACCAAATATTTTCAGCGGGGTTGTCTTGATGGGTGATGACGAGTTTGACGGCGACACCATGCCGCAGCAGTGCGGAAAGACACACCACTCCCACGTTGTGATAGGCAAATACCACCGCCGACGTCATTCGGTTTTTTCAAGCACTGCTTGAATCAGATAACGCGGACGTTCGCGGACTTGTTGATAAATTCGGCCCACGTATTCACCAAGCAGGCCGATGCCGAACAACGTAACGCCGATCAGAAAAAACGCGACGCCGAATAGCGTGAACAAGCCCTCTGCTTCGGGGCCAACTATTATTCGGCGAATGCCCAGATAGATTACAAATGCAATGGACAGAAGCGATATGGCGATACCAATGAGCGAAAACACCTGAAGCGGAAGCGTCGAAAAACCAGTTACCAGATCAAAATTCAAACGAATGAGTTTGTAGAGCGAATATTTGGACTCACCGGCCGACCGTTCTTCGTGTTCGACTTCGATTTCTGTCGGATTGTGCGAGAAGGAGTACGCAAGCGCAGGAATATAGGTGCTGACCTCGCGCGACTGGTTGATGGCGTTAATAATGTCGCGGCTGTAAGCACGCAGCATGCAGCCCTGGTCGGTCATTTTGATGTGGGTGAGTCGCTCGCGGGTCTGGTTCATGGCTTTCGACGCCCAGCGCCGCCAAGCGGAGTCCTGGCGCTTACTGCGGATGCTGCCGACGTAGTCAAAGCCTTTGTCCATCTCGGCCATCAGCTTGCCGATTTCTTCGGGTGGATTTTGCAGATCGGCGTCCAGCGTAACGATACGCTCCCCACGACAGCGCTCGAAGCCGGCCATGATTGCCATATGCTGGCCGTAGTTGCCATTGAATAAAACCACACGGGTGACGTCTGGCCGCGCCTGAAACTGTTCGCGCAATAGTGCCGCCGAACGATCCACTGAACCATCGTTGACGAAGATTATTTCGTAGGCACAATCGAGCTTATCGAGTGCCGGATACAGGCGTGAGAAAAGCTCAGCGAGGCCGGGTTCCTCGTTGTAGACGGGGATGACGACGGACAATTTTGGCGTGACACTCATGTGCAACAGCGATGTTTGTTCAGGATATTGGACATGGTCACGCACACTCTTTCCACATCCGCAAAGGTCATACCCGGATGCAACGGCAGCGTCGCAGTTTCGGCGGAAATGCGCTCGGCGTTGGGAAATTCGCCCTGGTGATGGCCTTTGCTGCGAAACAGCGTGGAGAGGTGCATCGCTTCGTAGGAAACGCCGATGCCAATTTGCTGAGCATGCATTTCAGCGATGAACTGCTTGCGCGTGATGGAAAGATTGTCCAGCGGCAGCAGTATGCAAAACATATTCCAGCTATGCCCCGCGTCATCGCCGACGTTGGCTTTCGCAGGCAGTACCAGGTCGAGAATTTTGGCGAGCGGCTCCAGTTGTGCGAAATAGTGCTGGGCCAGTTCGCGCCGCTTGGTACACCATGCGTTCAAGTGTTTTAACTGCTCCAGTCCCAGCCGCGCAGAGACATCGCTCATATTGAACTTGCCGCCCGGATAATCGACATCGCGGGTACCGTCGTCACGTCTGGAAATGCCATGAAAGCGCAAGACTTCGGCACGCGTCGCCTCGGCGGAGCCGGCGAAAATGGCAGCGCCGCCTTCAATCGAGGTCATGTTTTTATTGGGGTGAAAGCTGAACAAGGCAATATCGCCGAACGCGCCTATTGGCGAGCCTTTCCAGCCACTGCCGATGGCGAGCGCGGCGTCTTCGATGACCCGCAGCTTATGCTTTTTTGCCATCGCGTAGAGCCGATCCATGTCACAGGGCAGGCCCGAAAAATGGGTAGGCACGATCGCTTTGGTTTTCGTGGTGATGGCCCGCTCAACTTGATCCAGATCGATGTTCCTGGTGAGCAAGTCGCAATCGACCATCACCGTCCGGGCACCGACTTTTTCGATCATATTGCCAACCGAAAAAAATGTCATCGCCGAAGTAATGACTTCATCGTCAGCGTTGCCTCCGCAAGCGGCACCAATTTTGCAAACCTGAAAAACCACTTCCATCGCAGCCGTCGCAGAGGTAAACACACGGGCAGCTCTGCCACCGTGATACACCGACAACGCTTTTTCAAACTCCTGAACACGCGGCCCGCTGGCAATATGCAAGGTAAGCAATGTTTCTTTCACCGCGTCGGCCATGCTCGCGGTGATCGTTGGCCGTGCAAAGTTCAGGTACGGCAGGGCGCTCACGATTTTGCGACCAGGTAGACACCGATAATGATAAAGCCGATGCCGAGCATTTTTTGCGCGGTGAGCGACTCGCCGAACAGGTACCAGGCGGCGATGGCACTGACGATGTAACCGATGGAGAGCATGGGGTAGGCGATGCTGACGGGAACGCGCGAAAGCCCCATGATCCATACCACCAGACTAATGACATAGCAGCCAACACCGGCGACGATGAATGGCTGCGTGGCCAGTTGTAAGCCGACGGGGACAATGTTGTCCGCGCTAAAGGCAAACTCGCCGATGCGCATGGTGCCCGCCTTCAGTAATAGCTGCGCTGCCGCGTTCAATAGCACGCCAGTGAGCAGAAGGGAAAAAACGGTCAGGGACATGTCAGCGGCAGGTTAGACGTCAATTATCTTTTTTTGATGGCGGCGCGGCGCGGATCCATGTGAATCACATCGAACTCAGCACCGAGTGCTCGTATTTTATCGACATCGCGGGGTGGAATGATAGCTATCGCCGGGCCGGGCGCGTTCCAGGCGGCGTGGAAATCACTGATGTTTGCAATCCACTTCTCCGGCTCCAACCGCTGACCCATTTGAAATTCATCGACGTAATTGACCAGCGTGAGCGTGCGCTTGAGGTAAAACGGCAGTGTCTGTTCGTAGTTCCCCACCGAGTAGAGCCGCGTTTCGGGCTGCAGATGTGGTTTAACGGATTCCGAAATCGCAAAGCCGGACTGCAGCGGGGAAAGCTGCTCATAGCCTCGCTCGATCAACGCCATGCCGATTAAATTTCCAATGGCAAGCGTAAGCACACCCAGCCATTTCCGATCTGCACGCAACAACACGAACGCCACTACGGTTGCGACGGCGATCGATACTGCGGCCGCAGCCACCCAGAAGCTCATTCCCGTATACAGATGGCGGCTATATTCGTCGGCACGACCTGCGGGGGAAATCCATGCCGCGTATGCGCCCACCAGTGCCAGCGGGAAAATGGGTAGCACCAACCAGGACAATCGCCTCGGTTCTGCCGATCGAATATAAGCGCCAATGACCAATGCCAGAACCGGGAACAGCGGCGAAATGTATCCGGGCAATTTCGAGCCAGAGCTGCTGAAAAATAGCAATAGGAATGCGCTGTAAATGAGCACGAACTTGAGTGGTGCGAAGGTTTGTGATTGCGAAAACGAGTGCGCGCCCGACCCGCCTGAAAGGTGTGCCGGACGCCGCCACCCATGCATACAAGCGGGAATTAATGCGACTGCCCACGGTAAAAATCCTGCAAACAGGATTGGAATGAAAAACCAACCAGGCTGCGTGCGACGATGCACTGTGCTCGTGAATCGCTCGAAATGTTCGTGGATGAAAAAAAATTGCGGAAACTCCGGATTCCTGATGGAAACCAGTGCGAACCAGGGTGCCGTGATCAGCAGGAAAATTATTGGCCCTGCCAGCCACTCCAGCTTCGCCAGCAGGCGAAAATTGCGTTGAGAAACGCAGTAGATCAATATCGCCGCGGCCGGAAAAACGATGCCTATCAGGCCCTTCGACAGGACTGCCGCTGCCATACCCGCCCACGCAAGCCAAAGCCACCGTCTGCGGGAGGAATCCGTCGCGGCGTGCTGCGAAATCAGTAGTGACGACACCGCCAGGGACACCCAGAACGTGAGGCCCATGTCGAGCGTGATGATTTCGCTCATCGCCGTGAAGTACGGGGCACTCAGCATGACGAGGCCCGCCAGCATGCCGGTTTCTTCATCGAACACCCGCTTGCCCGTATAGGCGATTAACAAAACGCAACCCAGCCCGCATAGTGCGGTGTAGAGCCGCGCAGTGAGTTCGCTCTCGCCGAATAATTTGAAGGATATGGCGCTCGCCCAATACTGCAAAGGCGGTTTTTCAAAATACTTCAATCCATTCAATCGTGGCGTGACGAAATCGCCGGACGCGACCATCTCTCGCGATATTTCGGAGTATCTGCCTTCATCCGGATTGGCGAGTTTGCGGTAACCCAAATCATTGAGGGCAATAAAGATTGCCAGCAACGCAATCAATATGGCCAGCGGTCTATGAAATTGCGAGGGCATGGTCTGGTCCGCAGGACAGGTAATGAGGCGCTGGCCACATCGTCGTGGCAGTGGACGTGCGCAGGGCACGCGCGAAAACAGCGCTGATTCTAACTCGACTTCAGCAAAACGATGACGGCACCCGCTCCGCCGTCGGCTGCTGCGGCGTCACAAAACGCCAAAACTTCATCGCGCCGCGACAACGAGAGGCGCACTTTGTTACGAATCACCGCCACATTGTTGGGTGAGCGGGTTCCCTTGCCGTGGACGATCCTAACGCAGCGAATGCCGGTGTGCCGCGCCAGTCCTAGAAAACGTCCCAATTCTGTCCGCGCCCGTTCAGTCGTGAGTCCATGCAAATCGAGCGACGCCTGTACGATCCATTGGCCGCGCTTTAATTTGCGCAGCACGTCGGTGGGCAAACCGGTGCGCTTGAAGGTGATGAGGTCGCCGTTTTCGATATCGGCATCCCAACCAGAGGTATCTTTCATCATTTCACCCGGAATGGCGAGATCGTCTTCGATCCGCTTGAACGGGATCGGTTTAGGCCGCGTTTTTTTAATTATCGCGGTTGCTACCGGTTTCAATGGAACAACACCATCGATCGCCATTTCGGCTCGGAACAGATATTCATCGTCAGCCGGTGTTTTTCCCGTCGCCATATCCACCCATCAACCTCTAATATTGGCGTGCCTTTCCGGATGTTTTCAAGCCAAAAGGCGCGCCAGTGCTGGAGTTCTGAAAAACAACGTCGGCAATAGCCCCGCGCGGTGCTAGAACGCTACGACAGGCTTTCAAGATACTTATCCGCATCCAGCGCCGCCATGCAGCCGGTGCCGGCGCTGGTCACTGCCTGGCGGTAAACGTGATCCTGTACGTCACCTGCGGCGAAAACACCAGGCACGGAAGTCGCGGTGGCGTTTCCTTTCAAACCGGTTTGCGTCACGATATAACCGTTAACCATCTCAAGCTGGCCTTCGAAAATGTCGGTATTGGGTTTGTGACCGATCGCAATAAAACAACCAGTGAGTTTGAGATTGCGGGTGGTGGCATCCAGCGTGGATTTCACACGTACGCCGGTAACGCCAGTGGCGTCGCCTAACACTTCGTCAAGCGTATGGTTCCAGAGAATGCTGACCTTGCCTTCTTTTTGTTTCGCAAACAGGCGGTCCTGCAGGATTTTTTCAGAACGGAATTTGTCGCGACGGTGCACTACCGTCACGTGACTGGCAATGTTGGAAAGATACAGCGCCTCTTCAACGGCAGTATTGCCGCCACCAATCACGCATACGTCCTGGCCTTTGTAGAAAAAACCATCGCACGTGGCACAGCCCGAGACGCCTTTGCCCATGAAAGCTGTTTCGGAAGGCAGTCCCAGATATTGTGCCGATGCGCCCGTGGCGATCACCAAGGCGTCGCAGGTGTAGGTGGTGCCATCACCCTTGAGCACCAGGGGCTTCTGCTTGAAATCGACGGTGTTAATGTGGTCAAAAATAATTTTTGTATCGAAACGCTCTGCGTGTTTCAGAAATCGTTCCATCAAATCCGGTCCCTGCAGACCTTCGATGTCGGCGGGCCAGTTTTCGACCTCGGTGGTGGTCATCAATTGCCCACCCTGGGCAATGCCGGTAATCAATACAGGTTGCAAATTGGCACGTGCGGCATAAATAGCTGCCGTATAACCGGCTGGGCCGGAGCCGAGAATAATGAGACGATGGTGCTGGGTGGACATGCTTTTCTCTCTGAGATTGAACTTGAACGATGCGATATTTTAACCGAGGGACTGAATCGACACTTCATATGTGAGGCGGCTGACGAAAAAAACAATCTGACCGGGCGGTCAGAAATTCGCGGGGCCTGTCGTTCATTTTGTGCCTGCAACTGTGAGAAACTGGGGCAACATGTCAAGGTGCGCCATCAGGGCGCTCGAATGGAGGCTAATGTTGTCGGCAGGAGGCACAATGTTACGTTCAATTCCGCTTTTCAAAGACCTGAGCGATGCCGACCTGGCTTTGATCGGTGACCTCGCGGTCGAAAAACCGGTGCCTAAGGGCACCGTCATGTTCACCGAAGGGCAGGATGGCGATTCCCTTTATCTGATCGAGACCGGTCGCGTAAAGGTTTTCATCGGTGACGAGGACGGTCGCGAAATTATTTTGAAGATCCTCGGACCCGGCGATTTTTTTGGTGAAATGGCCCTGATCGACAAGCAACCCCGGTCTGCGTCGGTCTCCACCCTTGAGTCGTCAACGTTTCGAATCCTTTCGCACCAGGCATTCGAAATCTGCATCGAGAAAGCTCCGCGCATTGCGGCCATTGTCATGCATGCTCTGGCAAAGCGTCTGCGCGATGCCGATCGTAAAATTTCCACGCTGGCCTTGATGGACGTTTACGGTCGGGTGGCAAATACCCTGCTTGAGCTTGCCATCGTCAACAACGGCAAGCTGGTGGTCGGCGAGAAACTCTCGCAGCAGGATATTGCCAACATGGTTGGTGCATCGCGTGAAATGGTCAATCGCATTCTGAAGGACCTCGCCGAGCGTGGGTATATTTCTGTGGAATCGAAAACAATCACCATCCACGATCAAAAGTTGCCGCCGTCGTTTTGATCGGATTGGGCCACTCCGGGCGCTATGCAGCGCCCGGTGCGTAGTCAGCGGCTATAATTCCTTCTAATGGATGCCAGTAACCGCAATGATACTTATGATCGCACCGCACCGTCAGCGCGTGCGGATACGCCCCAATCCACGCGCCTCTCGCGCCTCATGCGGGAAGCGGGGTGGATCCTGTTTTTGGCACTGGCCTTTTATCTGGCGCTGATTTTCGTAACTTTCAACGCCAACGACCCCGGATATTTCTTTAGCGGAAAAGGCGCGCCAATCCTGAACAAGGGAGGCGCGACAGGGGCCTGGTTTTCCGATTTTTTATTCGGCCTCTTTGGTCTGTCCGCATGGTGGTGGGTGGCACTGGCAGCATTCGCCGTAATGCGCTTGTTTCACCGCGTTGAAACCTGGAACGTTTTTGATCGCCGCAACCTCGTTATTGCGCTAGCCGGTTTTTGCATCCTGATTGTCGCATCCAGTACCTTGGAGGCGGTGCGGTTTTATTCCTTCAAGAGTGACCTACCCAATGGCGCGGGCGGTGTGATCGGCGACATCTTGTCGGCTGTGGTGGAGACCAGCTTTGGGTTTCTCGGGGGAACGGTGCTGTTGCTCGCCATCTGCGCCGGTGCCTTGAGTGTTTTCAGCGGCCTTTCATGGATCAAACTCGCGGAAAAAGCGGGCGCAGGTGTCGAGTGGCTGTACTTTCTTGTAAGAGGCAGGATCGAAGCGAGGCGTGACCGCGAGGCAGGCGACCAGGCCGTCGTTGAGCGGGAAGAAAAAGTAGTCGAAATGAAGCGCATGATCGAAGATCATCCACCGATTCGTATCGAACCAACCGTCACCGAAATTCCGCAATCGGACCGAATGAGGAAAGAAAAACAGGCTCCGCTGTTTTCTGATCTGCCCGATTCCCCGCTGCCACCGATTGCCTTGCTCGATCCGCCCGAGGCAAGCATAGAGCGCCCGACCAACGAGACGCTGGAATTCACGTCGCGCCTTATCGAGCGCAAGTTGATGGACTTCAATGTGCTGGCGAAAGTCGTCGCAGCACACCCGGGGCCGGTCATCACCCGCTATGAAATTGAACCTGCGGTTGGGGTTAAAGGTTCGCAAATTGTGAATTTGTCGCGAGATCTGGCGCGCGCGCTTTCAGTGACATCAATTCGTGTGGTTGAAACCATTCCCGGTACCTCGCATATGGGTCTGGAAATTCCAAACCCGAAACGCGAGATCGTGCGGCTCTCGGAAATTCTTGGCTCGACCGTTTACGCAGACATGAATTCCAGGCTAGCCATCGCGATGGGCAAGGATATTGCCGGCCGACCGGTGGTCACGGATCTTGCGAAAATGCCGCACGTGCTGGTGGCGGGCACCACCGGTTCGGGTAAATCGGTGGCGATTAACGCGATGATTTTGTCGCTGCTTTACAAAGCAACCGCCAACGAAGTACGGTTGATTCTGATCGACCCGAAAATGCTGGAACTTTCCGTATATCAAAACATTCCGCATTTACTCGCGCCGGTGGTTACCGATATGCGGCACGCCGCATACGCATTGAGCTGGTGCGTGGCAGAGATGGATCGACGCTACAAACTGATGAGCGCCGTGGGCGTGCGCAATCTGGCCGGATACAACACCAAAATACGCGAGGCGAAAGAAAAGGGCCAGCCATTGCCCCATCCGTTTTCCCTGACACCTGACGCGCCGGAACCGTTGGAGGCGCTGCCTTTGATTGTCGTCGTGATCGATGAATTGGCCGACATGATGATGGTTGTTGGCAAAAAGGTTGAAGAGCTGATTGCGCGGCTCGCACAAAAAGCGCGTGCTTCAGGCATCCATCTTGTCCTCGCAACCCAGCGCCCGAGCGTTGATGTGATCACCGGTCTCATTAAAGCGAACGTCCCGACACGCGTGGCCTTTCAGGTTTCCTCCAAAATTGATTCCCGCACCATTCTTGACCAGCAGGGTGCAGAAGCGCTGTTGGGACAGGGCGACATGCTTTATCTGCCGCCGGGTTCCGGCATGCCGCAACGGGTACACGGCGCGTTTGTGGGGGATGCAGAAGTTCATCGCGTGGTCGAGTACCTCAAAAAACAGGGCGATCCGCAATACATCGAAGGCATTCTTGATGCACCTGAGGAAACCATGCTCGAAAGCATGGGTGAAGGCGCGAATGGCGGCGGTGGCGAGCAGGATGTACTTTATGATCAGGCGGTGCAGGTAGTGCTGCAAAACAAACGCGCCTCGATCTCCCTGGTACAGCGTCATTTACGTATCGGTTATAACCGCGCGGCGCGGTTGTTGGAGGACATGGAAAAAGCCGGACTGGTGTCGTCCATGCTTTCCAACGGCAATCGCGAGATTATCGGGCCGAATCGCAACACAGAAAACTAGAGGTCATTTACCTTGCGCCTTTCGATATTTATTTTACTTGTAACAATAGTCTCGCTTTTGGGTGCAACGCTGGCGCACGCCAACGCCATCGCCGATTTCCAGACGTTCACGTCATCCACGCAGTCAGGTCGCGTGGTTTTCGAGCAGTTTGTGTTCGACGCCAAAGGAAAACAAACGCAACGCACCAGCGGCACCCTGACGTTTGTTCGTCCCGGCAAGTTTCGCTTTCAATACGAAAAACCCGCACAGGTGATCGTTGGGGACGGAAAAAAAGTATCATTTTTCGATCAGGACTTGAATCAGGTCACCGTCAGAAAAATGGAACAGGCCTTCTCCAGTACGCCTGCCGCGCTGCTCGCCGGCAAAGGCGATATTGAAAATGCGTTCACGCTGGTAGCCTCTGGTGAAAATGATGGGTTTAGCTGGCTGGATGCGATACCCCGCCAAAAAGATGCGGGCATTGAAAAGTTCAGGCTCGGTTTTGCCAAAGGGCAACTGGCGGCCATGGAATTAAATGACGCGTTTGGCAATCGGACCCGTTTGAACTTCTCGAAATTAGAGCGCAATCCCAAGTTCGACAGTAAAGAATTCGTGTTTTTGCCGCCAAAAGGCGCCGACGTCATCGGCGAAGAAGCGGTCGCAAGTTCGCTTTCGAAGAAATAAAAATGAAAACCAAAGCCGCGATCGCATGGAAATCCGGCGCGCCATTGACAATAGAAGAAGTTGATTTGCAGGGCCCGCAGGCTGGTGAAGTTTTGGTCGAAATCAAAGCGACCGGCATTTGTCATACCGATTACTACACGCTCTCCGGCGCTGATCCTGAGGGCCTGTTCCCGGCGATTCTCGGCCATGAAGGAGCAGGTGTGGTGGTCGATGTCGGCGCAGGCGTAAACAGCCTGAAGCAGGGCGACCATGTCATCCCGCTATACACGCCGGAATGCCGTCAGTGCAAGTTCTGCCTTTCGCGCAAAACCAATCTTTGCCAAGCGATTCGCGCAACCCAGGGCAAGGGCTTGATGCCGGACGCCACCAGCCGCTTTTCCATTGCTGGCAAACCACTGTTTCACTACATGGGTACATCCACGTTTGCCAACTACACCGTGGTACCGGAAATCGCGCTCGCCAAAATCCGTGAAGACGCCCCGTTCGACAAGGTGTGCTATATCGGCTGTGGCGTGACGACCGGGATCGGTGCCGTGATTTTTTCGGCCAAGGTTGAAGCGGGTGCCAACGTCGTTGTATTCGGGCTGGGCGGTATTGGCTTGAACGTGATTCAGGGCGCGAAAATGGTTGGTGCCGATAAGATCATCGGCGTCGATTTGAATCCTGCGCGCGAGGCGCTGGCTCGAAAATTCGGCATGACCCATTTTATCAATCCAAAGAATGTCGGGAATGTCGTCGACGCGATCGTGCAACTGACCGACGGTGGTGCCGATTACAGCTTTGAATGTATCGGCAGTACCAAAACCATGCGTCAGGCGCTGGAGTGTTGTCATAAAGGCTGGGGCCGTGCGCTCATTATCGGCGTCGCGGAAGCAGGCGCAGAAATTAGTACACGGCCGTTCCAACTGGTAACAGGCCGTAAATGGGAAGGTTCTGCCTTTGGCGGTGCGCGTGGCCGTACCGATGTGCCAAAAATTGTCGATTGGTATATGGAGGGCAAGATCAATATCGACGATTTGATCACGCATACGCTACCACTGGAAAAAATCAACGAAGGATTTGACCTGATGAAAAGTGGGGAATCGATCCGTTCGGTGGTTATTTACTGATGGTTGAAACCAGCAGTGAGCATGCCTGCTTTGGCGGCGTGCAGGGTTTCTATTCTCACAGTTCTGTCTCGATCGGTCTGCCAATGCGGTTTTCGGTGTTTCAGCCGCCGCAGGCCAGGCATGGCCCTGTTCCGGTACTGTTTTTTCTTGCCGGCCTGACCGCTACCGAAGAAACTTTCATGATCAAGGCCGGCGCGCAACGGCTCGCGGCAGAATATGGGCTGATGCTGGTGTCGACCGATAC
>JBKJVA010000052.1:0-3293 GCA_046589675.1 Usitatibacteraceae bacterium | reverse complement strand
ACCAGACCAGTCAGGCTTGCAACCCCGACCAGCCTGCCGCGCGTTGCAAGCAGATGCGGCAATGCAAAGTGCGTGCAGTACACAGCGCCCATGTAATTCACCTGCATGATGCGCTCGAGCATTGACACATCCTTGATGTCGGCAAATTTGGCCCACATTGTCATGCCGGCATTGTTGATCAGCGTGTCGATGCGACCGAATTCTTGGATGGCGGTGTCGATAATTTTCTTACACTCGTCCGCGTTGCTTACATCGGCCGACACGGTAATCACCTTTCCGCCAAAGCTGCGTACTTTGTCGGCAACCCGATTGAGTTCATTGAGCCGTCGGGCGGTAATGACCAGCGATGCTCCCTGCTGTGCGAGTTGGCAGGCAAGATTCTCGCCGATCCCGGTCGAGGCACCAGTAATGATGATGACATTATCTTTAAGAGCATTCATTGGTTTCAGTAATCCGTTTTTTTGCACACGACAAATTCCATTCGTTACTTTTCCGTCTCTACGTCCGGAATATGATTGAACGCAATCGCCATCTTGCCGTGATCCAGCGCCCGGTGCGCGCCGCCGAAGTAAGCGGCCCTTTTGCCAAAGCGGAGATTCAGGTTATCGATGGCGGCGTTGAGTTTTTTCTTGTCGCCGGTTTGCTCCAGATCATCGAAAAGTCGTGCCGATTGCGCTGCCTCAGACGACAGGTCGAGAAAAGTCACGCCCACTTGTAGCGGTGTCAGCGACTTCTTTTTTGGATACTTGGTCCATAGCACATCGAGCGCATGCATCAGATCGAGCGTGTCCTGTGTTTCCAGATAGCGGGTCTCCTGCTCCCAGGATGGCCCATTCAGGAATTTCACTTTGATCGCCATACGCGCCGAGTAATGCAGTACCTTGCGCAGGCGCATGGCCGCTTTCTGGGTGAGGCGGTTCAGCACCGCATAGGCGTCGTCGCGGTTGCGCATCTCGGGTGCGAGCACGTGTGAGTGGCTGATCGAGGCCATGCCGTGGTCGAGGTCTTTTACCTCGGCACCGCGCAGCCGTGCATAAAAGCGTTCGCCGCCTACACCACCCCAGACGCTGCGAAGTTGCTCAGGTGACTGTGCGTAGAGCTTGGCGATGGTGTCAATACCGTGCTGGTTGAGTCGGCTTTCCATATTCTTGCCAATGCCATGCAACGCGCGCAACGGCAGGTGCAGAATTTTTTCCGGCACATCGGCCGACTGCAGCACGATCAAGCCATCCGGCTTTTGCATGTCAGAGGCGAGTTTGGCAAGGAACGTGTTGGGCGCGATACCGATAGAAACTTTCAGATATTCACCCATTTGCTCAGCCATGGCGCGCTTGATTTGCATCGCAACTTCGCGCGCGCGATCGGCATCGTGACATTTGGCGGGGAGGTCGCAGACCATTTCGTCGATCGACAATACCTCGCGTACCGGGGCTATTTTATCGACCACGGCCACGGCCTTGTGGTGATAGTCGATGTACAACTCGTGTCGTGCGACGATCAATACAATATCGGGTATGAGTCTCTTTGCCTCGGCCACATTGGTCAGGGTTTTGACCCCGAACTTCTTGGCCTCGTAACTGGCTGCGATCAGACACGTGGTATCGGCCAGCATTGGTACCACGCCGACCGGCCGTCCCCGCAGTTCAGGCCGATCCTGCTGTTCGCACGACGCGAAATAGGAATTGAAATCGACGAGGAGGGAATTGAGCTGCATGGTCTGTTCAACCGGCGCGGTGCCTTGCGCGCAGTCACACAGTATTGGTATGCGCCAGGAATGTCCGTACCAGTTGCTCAATCCCGCGCTGGTCTTCGGCGTCAAAGCGATTGACCAGGGGACTATCGATATCCAGTACACCGATTACTTTGTCATTGACGATCAAGGGCACGACAATTTCCGAGTTCGACGCTGAATCGCAGGCGATGTGCCCGGGAAAATCGTGCACGTTGGCTACCAGCTGAGTCTTGCGCTCGAACGCCGCAGCACCACACACACCGCGTGGTTGAGGCAAAACGGCTATGCGTACACACGCGGGCTTTCCCTGAAACGGACCCAGGATCAGTTCATTCTTGCGCATTAAATAAAATCCCGCCCAATTCACATCGGGCAACGCTAGAAAAACCAGCGCAGCCAGATTTGCGGCGTTAGCGATGAAATCGCGCTCGCCGCTGAGCAGTCCGCCCAGCTGTTTATCGAGGTCAACGTAAAAAATGCTTTTAATGGAGGCGTCGAGTGCGGCTTCTTGAAACATGATCGGAAATTTCGCAAAGGCTGTAAATACGAACAGTATAGCAATGCGTCAAGTGGTGCGCTTCAAAGAAAAATAAATTCAATACCGTTTCAAAAAACTCCCGCCATTAACGGCGGTAGCGCGCCGGACTATAATCTTGCTCTTGCCGATTTGAAAGATCCACGATGTTGCGAAAAGTATTCGCCTTGTTTGCCGTCTTGTTGTTCTCCTCATTTGCTTTTTCACAGAATCCAACCACACCAATGCCTCCAGTTGCCGTCAAGAAGCCACGCGTATTTGAAAATTTTGGCGATAAGCGCGTCGATGACTATTTTTGGCTACGCGAAAAATCAGTGCCCGAAGTCATCGATTATCTGAAGGCCGAGAATGTGTATACCGATGCATTCATGAAGCCGTACGAAACGTTCCGGGAGACGCTTTATAAAGACATGCTTTCGCGGATCAAGGAAACCGACGAGAACGTTCCCTACAAAAAAGGTGACTACTGGTATTACTCGCGCACCGAGATGGGCAAGCAGTATGCAATCCATGCGCGCAAAAAGGGCTCGTTTGATGCGACAGAAGAGGTGACGCTGGATCTGAACGAACTGGCCAAAGACAAGGCATTTCTGGGCTTGGGAAGTTTCTCGGTGTCACCCAACGGCAAGCTGCTGGCCTTTTCCCTCGACATCACCGGTTTTCGCCAGTACACGTTGCACTTCAAGGATCTGGAATCGGGCAAGACCCTCGACGACAAAGCCGAGCGGGTAACGTCGGTCGCGTGGGCAAACGACAACAAGACTGTCTTTTACGTGACCGAAGATCAAACCACCAAGCGCTCGGATCGGCTGTTTCGGCACGCACTCGGCGGCAAGGCGGAAGAGCTGTTCAATGAGAAAGATGAACTCTACGGCATCAGCATCGACGTTACCCGCGATATGGCCTACCTCATCCTCGATTCGGGAAGTTTCGAAACCAGCGAACAATATCTGCTGGACGCGAACCAGCCGCAGGGCACATTTACCTCCTACCTGAAGCGCAAGGAGAACATCAAGTACTCAATTG
>JBKJVA010000296.1:0-8493 GCA_046589675.1 Usitatibacteraceae bacterium | reverse complement strand
AGCAAGCGATTCATATCTGCGGCGATTTTGCCAATTTCGTCGCTGGTTTTCACCTCGACACGGGATTCGAAGTCGCCCTCAATGGCGCGATGGACGGCACGCTCGACACCGCGGGCTGTGGAAACGATCGGTTGAGTCAGGCGCCGCAGCAAAAGCATCGTTACCAGCGAAAACACAACCACGGCACCGACCATCATCGACAGCGTTAGCAGGGCGTTTCGCCGAAGATTCTCAATCGACATGGTGATGGTGACGGCACCAAGTACGGTTCCATCGAGAACCTGGTGGCACTGCAGGCAGTTGGGGCTGCCGCGGCTGGTGGCAACGAATGGGATGGTGCCACGAAAAGTCGTGTCGACTTGGTCGTCGAGGAGTTCAAAGGCAGCCTTGCCATCGTGGAGAACTCGACTTTCAAGCGCATCGGGAGACTGCTCACGCAGCAGACCCTTGCCAAACTGCCGCTGAACCTCCGGGCCACGAACCACGCGCACCGATTTAAGCCCAGGCACTTCCATCAGACGTACCAGCAGGCTTTCGCGCTTGTCGATGACGCCGTTGATCATCGCTTCCGTGAGTGTGACGCGGACGATTTCAGCCGCCGCACCGATGTGTTCCTTTGCCGTCGTGATCGAGTATTGGCGAAAGGAGTACAGGCCGATCGCCACGACAGCAACGACCAGACTGACAACAAGAATGCTGAAGAATGCCGTTATCTTGGGTTGGAGGTTCATCTGGATTCGGACTCGTGGGCGCGGCCTGCATCATTTTCCCGGCAATGGGAAATAACGCGTTATTGGCAAGTCAATTGTGGGTCGTACAGTTAATTTGTGGGTTGCTGCAATTCGATCGCGCAGTTAGGCAAGGTGGACAATTCGTCTACGGGAGTTGCGGAGCGGTCGTCAATAAACACCTTGGGCGATGGGCTGGAATATTCCTGCATACGCTTTGGTTTGGGTGGCACTGAACAGCGGGTCGCGATTGGCGCGGAAGGCGCGATCTATCTCCTGCCAGTCATCTTCGACGAGCAGCCGGCACGCCACGGGAATCACGAGGGTCTCTTCCCGTTCCATATGGACGAAGTGTGCGTGCTTATAGCGCTTTAATATGTCGGTAAATTCATGTAGTTCCTCGATCCGACCTGACCGGGCACGGTCCAGCGCAGTGTTCACTTCCTCCAGTAAACGGGCTCCATGCGCGTGATCGAACTGGAGGTCGCGCAGCACTTCGTCAGACTCGGTGGTGTGGCGGCGCAATGCCAAAAAGAGGAATTCATCTTCCTTGGGATGATGGAATTGATCGAGAAATGTACCGATAAAGTTTAGACTGTTTGAAAAAGGCTCCAATCTTGGCTTGAATGCATGCAAACGGGCGCTATCCAGGTGACCGACCAGCCTGTTCAAAACCGTCACATAAGACTTATGCTCGCCATGCAAGATTTCCATGGCCGAACGCATGGCTTTTGAAGGTACGGCGGGATGTTTGGTTTGCATCGTGGGTCCTTGTGGCAGCAGGTGCATGTCAAGACCATGCAATAACGGTGCCAAAACTATGGAGATTTACACGTGGATACGTAATTACCAAATATGGGTTTCAAATTACCCTGAATCGGCGGCGCAACGACGTACTACAATGCATGTCGCCCGCAGTCTGCTAGCAGCCTGTCGGACTTAAGGGGAAATCGGCTGCAAAATGACCTGGCCGGTGCATAATTCCCCGCTTTCCAGCGCCAATGGAACAACCATTGGCTCGAAAAGCGTGAAATTCTGCCCACGCCCATCTCATTTTTCGCTTCGATTCCTTAAGTCCGACAGGCTGCTAGTGCTGCGCAACGTGCACTTGCATTTGCACTAGGACTTTTCCTGAACGTATCGTCCAGGCGCTGCTTCGATGGGTTTGAAGTCTGCGTTCCCCAGCGTGATTCGTGCCGGCACCATCCTGCCGCTATGTTTTTTTAGCCAATCTGCCCAACGCGGCCACCAGCTACCCGCGACATCCACCGATGCGTCCAGCCATTCCTGCTGGGAAACATTTGGTGCCAGACCGATACGGTGGCTGCGTTTGTTTTTCGAAGCCGGGTTCACCACACCGGCAATGTGACCGGACGCCCCCAGTACAAACTCGATTTTACCCGTCAGCAGTGCCGCGCTCTTGTAAGCAGTGCCCCAAGGCACGATGTGGTCTTCTTTTGCAGCGAATACAAACGCGGGCAAATTTACATAGGAAAGATCGACCGGAACGCCACACATGGTGAGTTTGTCGGGTTTCGCCAAATTATTCTTTGAGTACATGTTGCGGAGGTAGTAACCGTACCAGGGACCGGGCAGGTTGGTGCTGTCAGAATTCCAGAACAGCAGATCAAATGCCGGCGGCTTGGTGCCTTTCAGATAATTGCCAACGACGTAATTCCAGATTAACTCATTCGCACGCAGCGACGTGAAAGCGTACGCGAGGTCACTACCGTTGACAATGCCCCCGCCGCCAACTTCGCGCTCGCGTTCCGCAATGAACTCTTCATTGATATAAGAGGTGACTTCGCCGGTGTCGGAAAAATCCAGAAACGTCGTGAGAAAGGTGACGCTCTCAACGACGTCGTGGCCCATTCGGCGCAATACGGCGATAGTGCTACCGAGCAAGGTACCTCCTACGCAAAATCCAAGCGCATTGATTTTTTCGACGTTGGTTATAACGCGAACATTATCGATGGCTTTCACAACGCCATTGGCGATGTAGTCGTCCCACGTCAGGTGCCCTTGCGCGGCTTTCACATTGCGCCACGAAACAACGAATACGCTGAAACCTTGTTCCACTGCATAACGCACAAATGAATTGTCAGCACGCAGGTCGAGTATGTAGAATTTATTGATGCAGGGCGGTACGATCAACAGCGGTCGAACATGTACGTTTTTTGTCAGTGGCGCGTACTGCAACAATTGGAAAACTTCGTTCTCGAACACCACGCTGCCGGGCGTCATGGCGAGATTCTCGCCGACTTTGAACGCGGCTTCATCGGTCATGGAGATATGGCCCTTTTCCATATCTTCCCTGAGATTTTCCAGACCCGCCTTGAGCGTTTCCCCCTTGGATTCGATTGCCGATTGAAGCGCCTCCGGGTTGGTCGCGAGAAAATTTGCCGGTGACATCGCATCCAGATGCTGCTTCACGAAAAAACGCATTTTCTTTCTGGTGTTGTTGGCAACGTCCAGGCTTCCAATGCTGTCGAGCATCAGGTGGTAGGTTGAGAGGTAGGACTCCGCGAGATAGCGGAACTGTGGTGATGATTGCCAGGCCTGTCCAGCGAAACGCTTATCCTGCGCGCTGGCCGTGACAGGGCCGGTCGCCGCTGGCACCGGCACAGGCGGTTGCATGAATAGTTCTAACAAGCGTTTCTGCTCGTCGAGGAACCTCTGTTGCAAGGACGCCAGCTTCGCAGGCTCCTGGGAAAGCGCCTGCATCCAGGACTGATAGCCTTCTTTCACGCTGGAGGGGGTTGGTATCGCGCCTAAACTTTGCATCCAGCGGCTACTGGCGTCTTGCCTGGCGGGATTGTTCTTGGCAGATGCAGACGATAACTTGGAATCAGGCATGCTACGCTCGGGTTGGTAAGTTGATAATCGTTCGCTGACTGGAACGGGAATTAGCTTCAATGCGAATTATCTCGCATCTGTGCTCGGCTTGACCGAAGCGACGGAAATGGCGCGCCGCCAATGCAGGCAAAAGCCGTACGCAACCGCAACGTTGGCAATCAGGGGAACTTGAAGATGCATATCGTGGCAATTGCCTGGCTGTACGTAATACTGATGATGGCGATTACCGAAAAAAATATCACGGCAGGGGTGCTCACCTTCATATTTTATGGACTCGCGCCAACCGCATTGTTACTCTGGCTGGCTGGCACCCGGCTGCGTCGTCGCACGGCCAAGCGGCAATCTATCGCTGTACCGCCAACGTCAGGCGAACAGGTGAACCATCCAGATCGAAGCGACACCCGCACCGATCAGTGAAATTTGCTGCAGGGTATCGACCAGCGTCGCACGCCTGTGCAGGCCGGGAATCAAATCTGCAATCGCGACGTAGATCATACTGGACGCTGCAAAACATAGAAACATGATTGAGTATTCTTCGAGCGTGACGAGCATCACATAAGCCAGCAGCGCCCCCAGTAACGTTGCGAGGCTCGACATCACATTCCAGAACAACGCCCTGCGGCGCGAAAACCCGGAATGAATCAATACCAGGAAATCGCCCAGTTCCTGCGGCAGTTCGTGGGCGATGATAGCAATTGAGGTCACCACACCCAGCTTTACGTCTGCCATAAACGCTGCGGCAATCGCCAGCCCGTCGGTGAAGTTGTGAAAGCCATCGCCAATAATGATCATCCAAGCGGATGTTGTCCGGCCCGTCACATCCGCGGCATGGTTGTGCCCAGAATGCGTATGACTATGTGATTTGGCGATCGCTGCCTCGGCCGCACCAGCGTGATCATGGTTGTGGCGCCAGAGTACCAATTTCTCGAGGACGAAAAATGCCAGAATGCCCGCCAGTAACCACCCTGCAGCGCTCTGGTAGGACTTGGTCTGCTCAAAAATATGTGGCAGCAAATCCAGAAACACGACACCCAGCAAGGCACCCACCGCGTAGCTTACGAACAGGGGAATCAGCCTCGGCTGTACGCGCCATGCGACAAATGCCGCCAGCAAGGCGGAGAGGGTGCTGCCCGCGAGGCAGGCCAGGATGATATAAGTGAGTGTCATTGATGGTCGGTAGCGAACGGTGCAAATGGGTTGCGTCACACTGGCCGACGGCGGTCATATTAGCGCCGCCAGGCGTGCCTGGTCATTTGCAACTGAATTGCAATATTGTATCACGGCCTTGCCACGACACTAGTCACTCACGCCAGATCACCGCCGCCATTCGACCGGTTTTTCCATCGCGACGATAGGAAAAAAAACGTGCCGGTTCGCTTACCGTGCAAAATTTTCCGCCAAAAATTGCTTGCACACCGGCACGCTGCAAACGCCGCCGTGCAAGCTCGTAGATATCGGCAAGGTATTTGCCACGCTGGCCGGCAATCGGTTGAAATACGGATGCATCTTCCGGCGAAGCAGTCGTAAAGGCGTCAAACACGTCCGCACCAACCTCAAACGCACCAGGGCCAATTGCCGGCCCCAACCAGGCGATGACATTGGCCGGACTGACGTTGAGCGCGGCTACGGTGGCCTCGAGTACACCACAGTGAAGCCCACGCCATCCCGCGTGCGCAGCACCGACGCAGGAACCATCGGCAGCACAAAACAGCACGGGCAGGCAATCAGCGACCAGCACCGCACAAATTACATTTGTCTGGGTGGTCACTGACGCATCCGCTTCACCTGCGCCTTGACTGAATAACGCTACCTCGTCGGCCTGAACCACGTTAGTGCCATGTACCTGATTGAGCCAGACCGGTGTCGACGGCAACAACGTGCGCAGTCGAATGCGGTTTTCGGCAACATCCTCGGGTGCATCGCCTACATGTGCGCCGAGATTCAGGGTTGCATAATCATCCGTACTCACACCCCCTGCGCGGGTGGTGAAAAATGCTTTTATACGCGACGGTGCAGGCCAATCCGGAATGATCAGGTGCTGCGGATGCAACATGCTAGATGGCACCAACAAATTCGATCAATTCGCGCATATCGTTGGGAATTTCCGCTTCAAAAGTCATGCAGTCACCGCGCACAGGATGATCGAATGACAGCCTCCTTGCGTGCAATGCCTGCCGCCCAAAGTTACGGAATACTTCGCGCATTGCTGCACTTGCACCTACCGCACCCGGGCTGTAGACCAGATCGCCCTCAATCGGAAATCCAATCGATTGCATATGTACACGTATCTGGTGGGTGCGGCCGGTCTCGAGACGGCATTCAATCAAGGCGTGATGGAGAAAACGCTGCTGGACGCGATAATGCGTGACCGCGGATTTGCCACCATGACCTTCTTCTTCGCCGACCACCGCCATCTTCGTGCGGTGATGCGGATGCCGCCCTATCGGTTTCTCAACTATTCCTTCCTGTGGTGGCTGGCCGCGTACCAGCGCCATGTAGATGCGCTTGACCGTGCGCGCTTGCAACTGGCGCACCAGCGACAGCTGCGCTGTTTCGGTCTTTGCTGCGACCATTACGCCGCTGGTTTCCTTGTCAAGGCGGTGAACAATACCCGCGCGCGGCAAGTTCGCGACGGATGGATTTCGAAACAGCAAGGCATTGAGTAACGTGCCACTCCAGTTTCCCGCCCCCGGATGTACCACCATCCCTGCCGGTTTATCGATCACGATAACCGCCTCGTCTTCAAATAGCACATTGAGGGCGATATCCTCCGGCAAAAATGCCATTTCATCGTCGCGGGGGACCAGCGTCGCGAGGATTACTTCGCCACCAAACAGCTTCGTTTTTGGCTGCGCGGGCTTGGCATCGATAGTCACAAATCCCGCTTTGGCCAGGGCGGCTAGTCGACTGCGCGAATATTGCGGCAACATTTGCGCTAACACCTGGTCTAAGCGGCTGCCGGAGAACGAAATCGGCACTTTCAAGGTGACCGGTTCTGCTTTGACCTCAGGTGGGGATTGGAGGTCGCTTGGGCTATAATCTTCATCTTCAATTTCGACTGGCATTCTCAGAGTATGACACGATCTTTTTTGGCAGCGCTTGCTCTCACACTCGCAAGCTCTTTGCTCGGCGGCTGCGGCATGTTTGGCGACAAACTCGACCCCAAGAAAAACTGGACAGTTGAGGAATTCTACAAAAACGCCCGTGAAGAACTGGACTCCGGCAACTATGCCGGTGCCGTCAAAGTGTATGAAGCTTTAGAGGCCAAGTACCCGTTTGGCCGTTACGCGCAGCAGGCACAGCTCGATATCGCTTACGCGTATTACAAGGAAGGCGAGACAGCGCAAGCCGTCTCCGCTGCCGACCGCTTCCTCAAGCTGCACCCGAACCACCCCGCCGCCGATTACGCGCTCTACATCAAGGCGCTGTCGTACTTCAAACCTGATTTAGGACTATTCGGCGAATTGCTCAATCTAGACCCTTCCGAACGCGATCCGAAAGCCTTGCGCGAATCCTTTGAAGTCTTCAAGGAACTTATCACACGCTTTCCCGAAAGTAAGTATTCCGACGACTCGCGCAGCCGCATGTCTTTTCTGGTCAATGCATTGGCCAAGCACGATGTGGCTGTGGCACGCTACTATCTGGGACGTGGCGCCTATTTGGCAGCGGCCAATCGCGCCCAAAACGTATTCCAGCGTTACCCGCAAGCACCGGCCAATGAAGACGCCCTGGTGATCTCGGTACAAGCCTATGAACAGATGGGTTTGCCCGAACTGGCAGATAGCTCGCGCCGTGTGCTTGAAAAGAATTTCCCCAACAACAATTTGATCGGCAAGACGCAAAGCGCCGGCAAAGCGTGGTGGAAGCTCTGGTAATCTGATCGCGTAATTTCTGAAGGAGCGCATACACAGTCGCTCACTTTAATTAAGTCAATTTCGACGCTGCGCTAACCGCCACCCGCCAACAACGCCAATAGCTGCTCCTGTGCGTTTCGCCGCACCGCCTTGGCCCCTCCCGCCGGACGTTTACGCGTATAGCCACCCTCGCCGTCCATTTCCCAGGCTTGCTGGTTGTCTTCCAGATAAGGCTTCAGGCCTTCGCTGATCACCCGGCGTTTAAGTTTGGCGTCCAGCACCGGAAAACAGAGTTCGATGCGACGGAAAAAATTCCGATCCATCCAATCAGCGCTCGACAGCCACACACGCTCATCGCCGCCATTGCGAAAGTAAAAAATACGCGAGTGCTCAAGCAAGCGCCCGACGATGGAACGTACGCGAATATTTTCCGATAGGCCCGCAACGCCTGGACGCAGCGTGCAGACACCGCGTACGATCAGATCAATCTTCACACCAGCACTCGAGGCGCGATACAACGCTTCGATGACCTCCGACTCCAGCAGCGAATTCATCTTCGCGATGATGTGGCCGCGCGCCCCGTGTTTGTTGCTTTTGGCAATTTTGATCTCGTTCTCAATCGAGGCAAGTACACCAGTGTGCAAAGTGAATGGTGCCTGCCACACACGCGTTAACTTGGTGGCCTTGCCCAGGCCAGTGAGTTGGACGAACACCTGGTTAACGTCCGCACAAATTTCGTCGTTGGACGTCATCAAGCCGAAGTCGGTGTAGAGCCGGGCAGTACGCGTATGGTAATTGCCGGTAGCCAGGTGAACATAGCGTCTAAGTACGGGCCTTTGCCCTTCTTCCTGTTCACGCCGCACGACCAACGCCATTTTGGAGTGGGTCTTGTGGCCGACCACGCCGTACACGACATGTGCGCCGACCTCCTCAAGTCGTGCCGCCCAGTTCAGATTCGCTTCCTCGTCGAATCGCGCCATCAGTTCTACCACGACAGTCACTTCCTTGCCAACCGTGGCGGCGTCGATCAGCGTTTCCATAATGACCGAATCGGT
>JBKJVA010000074.1:0-1600 GCA_046589675.1 Usitatibacteraceae bacterium | reverse complement strand
CCCTGCAAGCACGACTTGTCATTAACTGTGCAGCACTAGGCGCACAAAAAGTCGCCCACGCGATCGATGGCTTTCCGGCCGAACATATTCCCCAACTGCACTACGCACGTGGCGTCTATTTCTCGGTCTCCGGCAAGTCACCGTTCAGTCACCTGATTTATCCGTTACCCGAAGCCGCGGGTCTTGGCGTGCATCTGACACTCGATTTGGGCGGGCAGGCAAAGTTCGGGCCGGACGTCGAATGGATTGCGGCACCCTCGTATGACGTGGATGCATCGCGTGCAGCGTCGTTTTATCGTGAAATCGGCAAATACTGGCCGGGAATTAAGGGGCATGTATTGCAACCTGCTTACGCGGGTATTCGGCCCAAGATCAACGCGCCCAATGAGCCTGCAGCCGATTTCTACATTGGCGGACGTGAATCCCATGGAGTGCGCGGCATCATCAATCTTTTTGGCATCGAATCGCCAGGTTTGACCGCCTCGTTGTCGATTGCGGAAATGGTGACGCAACTGGCGGCAGCCGATTAATCCGATTTTTCGCTACTTAAGCACCGGTGCCACTGGCGCTGGTCCTTCGATATACGGTGCCGGATCGAGGGCCCTGTTGAGTACCGCAGCGACCCGTGCACCAGCCTTGGCCAGTTGTGTAGGAATCACCTCGATGGCGGCGTTTATGTATGCTTGCGGTAGCGCAATCGGTGTTGCTGTCCAGGGCTCGCGACAAACGAAGTTGGGCAATTTCGCATACGTCACCGTTTTGCTCAGCTCATAAGATTCATTCATCCAGTCGCGGATATCGGTCTTCTGCCAATCACGCATCTCCTTGTTACGGTAGCGGGCAAGAAGCTGCTGGGCAAACTCGCGCTCGCCAACGCCGCGCAGAGTCAGCTTGACGAATTCGCTATCCCATACCGAATGCAATCGCCGCGATGCAGGCGCACCCGGTAGCAAGACATTTTTGAAATTGGCACCGGCATCGCTGTCGTCAGCAGCATGCAACGGTTGATGAATATCGCCGACGATGTGCACCAGGAAGCGCGCCGCCATGGCGCGTATTTCCGGCGGATTGGTGAAGTCGCCGAGGATTTTCACCAGCACCGGCACCCTCGCAGAGGCACATTCACCCTTGGGACAATATTCATCGAAGGTCAGTGTCTGGCAGACTGGCTGATTATCGTAATGCCACTTGTCTGAATTGGGAATCAACTGTGCGAGCGTGTTGCGATTCAGATCAATGTAATTGGCAATATCGCCCAGGTCGGCACCGGGGATCAGATCGTTGAGGCGCAGGCGCGCCCTTGGCGTTAACAGCTCGGCAGCAACCAGGCCGGTCACACGGTGGCCTTCCGCGCCCCAGGCGTATGCTGCAGTGGGCGTGAAGATGGTCGACAAGACCAGCAGCGCGGCGCTGGCAATCAGGTTACTTTTACTACGCGACATCGTGTCAAGCATCTGCATCATCCTCATTGTTAATTAGCATCGTCGATTTGCGGCAATAATACATGAGGCAAGTGCCGATTCATCCTTTGGAAAGAAACCGCATGAGTACGGCAGCATCAAACAAAATACTGTTCGAACGCGCCAATATCAAAGTCACA
>JBKJVA010000338.1:0-9537 GCA_046589675.1 Usitatibacteraceae bacterium | reverse complement strand
CTGCACGTTTTCATTGAGTGCCAATCCCATCTGCTCAAGGCCACCTTCAAGCAATTCGCGTGGCGATTGTGTAGGGGAAAATGCGGCAGCGATCATGTTTGATGTCATCTCTTTGCTGATCAAGCTGACTGCTGTTCGGCGGTAATTCTGGATCCCGCAAAGCTACGTTTGACATGCACCAGCAAAAGGGAAATTGCTGCGGGTGTAATACCCTGAATGCGCGCCGCTTGCCCGATTGTCTCGGGTTTATGCTGATTGAGCTTCAGTTGTACTTCTTTGGAGAGGCCATGCACATTGCGATAATCGATGTCGAGGGGCAAGTGCGTTTCTTCATGCGCACGGCTGTTCTCGACTTCGACCTGCTGGCGATCAATGTAACCTTGATACTTAGCGGAGATTTCAACTTGCTCAGTGACCGCGTGGTCCAAAATCGGCACGTCGGCGACACCGAGCGACATCAGCGCCTGGTGCGAAATATTGGGGCGCCGCAACAGGTCAAACAAGGAATATTCGCGCTCCATTTCCTGCCCCAATACGCGCAGCGCGTCGGCAGACGACACTTTAGCGGGGTGCGCCCAGGTTGCTTTTAATCGTGCTGTTTCACGCTCGACGGCTTCGCGTTTTTCGCAAAATGCCCGCCAGCGGATTTCGTCGACCAGGCCTAGCTTGCGGCCGATTTCGGTCAGGCGCGCATCGGCATTGTCTTCGCGCAATTGCAACCGGTATTCCGCGCGGCTGGTGAACATGCGGTAGGGTTCGGCCACGCCGCGCGTAATCAAATCATCTACCAGCACCCCGATATAAGCTTCGTCACGACGCGGACACCAACCGGGCTGATCTTTGCTCAATAACGCGGCGTTGATTCCCGCCAGCATGCCTTGTGCGGCCGCCTCTTCATAGCCGGTCGTGCCATTGATTTGACCGGCGAAAAATAAGCCGCCGATGGCTTTGGTTTCAAGTGTCGACTTGAGTCCGCGCGGGTCAAAATAATCGTATTCGATCGCATACCCGGGCCGCACAATGTGCGCGTGCTGCAAACCAGGAATTGAACGCACTAGATTTAACTGCACATCGAACGGCAACGAAGTAGAAATACCGTTCGGGTAGACCTCGTTGGTGGTGAGCCCTTCCGGTTCCAGAAATATCTGGTGGCTTGCCTTGTCAGAAAACCGGTGGATCTTGTCTTCAATCGACGGACAATAGCGTGGACCCACACCTTCAATCATGCCGGTAAACATGGGTGAGCGATCGAGCCCTGCGCGAATGACGTTATGGGTCTGCTCGTTGGTGTGGGTAATCCAGCAACTAAGTTGACGCGGATGCATCTCGCGCCGACCCAGAAACGAAAACGCCGGCGCGGGGTGGTCACCAGCTTGCTCAATACATTTGGAGAAATCAATGCTTCTGCCATCGAGTCGCGGCGGGGTGCCGGTCTTGAGCCTGCCAACGGGGAGCTTCAACTCACGTAACCGCGCCGAAAGTGTGAGCGAAGGCGGATCGCCCGCCCGACCGGCCGAATAGTTTTGCATACCAACATGAATCTTGCCGGCCAGGAAGGTGCCTGCGGTTAACACCACGGTGGTCGCATTGATGCGAATACCCACTTGCGTTATTGCACCCATTACACGGGGGGCGCCATTATTATCCTCAATAATTAGATCGTCGACCGCCTGCTGAAAAAGCCACAGATTTGGTTGATTCTCCAGGCGCTTACGAATCGCGGTTCGGTATAGCGCGCGATCAGCTTGCGCACGTGTCGCGCGCACCGCCGGGCCCTTACTGGCGTTGAGTATCCGAAATTGGATTCCGGCTTCGTCGGTAGCAATTGCCATGGCCCCGCCCATGGCATCGATTTCTTTGACAAGATGACCCTTGCCGATGCCGCCGATGGATGGGTTGCAGGACATTTGCCCCAGCGTCTCGATCGCGTGTGTCAGCAGCAGCGTCTTGACGCCTGAGCGGGCGCTGGCCAGCGCCGCTTCAGTACCGGCATGGCCACCACCAATCACAATCACATCGAATTTACTCGGAAAATCCATCACTTATGGCACATTTATGCGTTCAAATCCCGGACCGGAATTTTAAGTCATTGGGCCCCAAATGGCTATTGAAACAGCTCGGCCCAACAGGTTACTTAATGATGTACCCCGTTGGCGGCTCTGGCATAGACCGAGGAGCCATGTTCGCTGGGTCGCATCACTTACCGATACAAAAACGGCTGAAAATTTCCCCTAATAGATCGTCTGAGGTGAATTCGCCGGTAATACTCGATAGTGCTCGCTGAGCAAGCCGCAACTCCTCGGCAAAGAGTTCGTATTGCCCATCCAGCGCGGTCGCGGCAGCGAGGAACAAAGACGCTTCGTCCAATGCGCGAAGATGGCGCTCCCGTGCCAGAAACACCCCTTCGCCGCCTGGTTGCCAGCCCGCAACGGCGAGCAACCAGCGGCACAAGTCGTCAATACCGTCCCCCATCAACGCGGAAACACTTAGGGTCGTATAGCGGCCCACGATAATGTCACTTGTTTCACGTGAAACAATTGATGGTCTGAACAGGTCAATCTTGTTTTGCACAAACGCGACCGGCAGATTTTCTGGCAGTCGGTTGAGTATTTCCGCTTCTTGTAGGCCGGCAATTTCCCCGGACACGGTAATCAGTAGCGCGGCTCCAGCTTTGTCTATTGCCGCCCAAGTGCGGGCGATGCCGATTTTTTCAATCTCATCATCGGTATCACGAAGCCCGGCGGTATCGATCAGATGAATTGGAACACCATCAAGATGGATGGTTGCCCGCACCGTGTCGCGGGTGGTACCGGGAACCGGTGTCACGATCGCCAGCTCCTCGCCCGCGAGTCGATTGAGCAGGCTCGATTTGCCTACATTAGGCCGACCGATCAATACAACGGTGAGCCCATCACGAAGAACCGCGCCCTGCTTGGCTTTGCGGGTTAAATCGGCCTGCAAGGCGCGTATCTCCTGGAGTTTGGATTGTTGCGCAGCGCGGTCTACCGGGTCAATTTCTTCCTCCGGGAAATCAATGCAGGCTTCCACATGCAGGCGTAAATCGATCAGTTTCTGCGTCAACTCCTGGACACGAGCTGAAAACTCTCCGGTCAACGTGCGAGCAGCTGATTTTGCTGCCTCTTCGGAGTTGGCATCAATAATGTCGGCGACACTCTCCGCTTGCGCGAGATCGATCTTGTTGTTCAAAAATGCACGCTCGGTAAACTCTCCCGGGCGGGCGATTTTGCAGCCTAAGGAAAGACACCGCCGCAGCAATAGTTGCATGACGGCAGGACCGCCATGGCCCTGCAATTCGAGGACGTCTTCGCCAGTGTAGGAGTGCGGCGCTGGAAAATAAAGTGCAACCCCCTCATCGATTACGCTGCCCTTGGCGTCGCGAAATATAGCCAGCGTTGCAAGGCGCGGTTTGAGGGGATGACCAATGAGCGTATTGATCAATGCAGTCAGGTTACCGCCGGATATTCGCACCACGCCAATGCCACCGCGACCAGGCCCGGTGGCAATTGCAGCAATCAGGTTGCTTTCTGGTAATGGGGACGACATATGTTGTTCCACGTGGAACGATCTACTGAAATAGTCAGAAATGTATCATGATCAAAATGACAAAGCCGCCTAAAAAGTCAGCGGCTTTGGTGAATTTAGGTGTTTACCCTTAAACCCCTACTTCTTTGATATTGCCTTTATTTTGTCGGCGCTAAAGGTTCTATTGATATACCACTGCTGGGTAATACCGAGAATATTTTGCATGGTCCAGTAAAGCACCAGGCCCGCCGGGAAAAAGAAAAACATGACCGAAAACACCAGCGGCAGTATCAACATTACCTTTGCCTGGACTGGGTCCGGCGGTGCCGGGTTCATCTTGGTCTGAATAAACATCGATGCGCCCATGATGATAGGCAAAACATAAAACGGATCCGGTGTGGCCAGATCGGTGATCCAACCGATCCATGGCGCATTGCGCAATTCAACAGCGCCCAGTAATACCCAGTAGAGCGCAATAAAAAACGGAATCTGAATAACGATCGGCAAGCACCCCCCAAGCGGGTTGACTTTCTCCGTCTTGTAAAGCTCCATCATCGCCTGGTTCATCTTCAGCTTGTCGTCGCCATAACGCGCCTTCATCGCTTCGATTTTTGGCGCCATGGATTTCATATGCGCAATCGATTTACCGGCTTTCTGATTGAGTGGGAAAAACACCAGTTTCAACAGAATCGTGAACAACACGATGGTCCAACCCCAGTTACCGGTGATGTTATTGATGTAGGCGAGCACCGAAAACATCGGGCTGGCAAGAACGGTCAGCCAGCCGTAATCAACCACCAGATCAAATCCTGGCGCTAATTTTTTTAGGTTGTCCTGCTCCTGCGGTCCGGCATAAAGCGGGATCGAAATGCTTCCGGCAGCACCGGCATTGATAACTCCCACCGGCAAGATCACGCCTGCAGAGTAGAGTTTGTCGGTGACTTTCTGGGTGAAATATTCGCGCTTCACGCCAACCGGTGGCAACCACGCGGAAACAAAGTAATGTTGCACCATCGCAACCCAGCCGTCTGATGCTTCCTTGACGATATCCTGTTTATTTTTGTCGATATCCGAAAAGCTTACCTTCTGGTACTTTTTCAGATCCGTATACACCGCCGGACCCGTGAAAGTCACCACGCCGATAAATGGATTGTTCCCGGTGTTTTCGCCCTCGGGTGGATTGCTGTCACGTAAAAATTGGAAATAAGCTTTTGGTGTGATCGCTGCGCTGCTTTCATTCTTGATGTCGTAGCGAACATCGATGACATAGCTGCCGCGCTTGAAACTGTAGGTTTTACTAACCGTAACACCTGGGGTATCGTTGTTGGTCAACGTCACATCGACTTTATCGCCCGCGCCCAGATCAGCTCTGTCGTTGCTCACCGTCCAGAGAGCGGTATGGTTGGGCAGTCCCTGGCCCAACAACCCAGACTGGGCAATAAAGTACGCTTCCGCCTTTTCTTGCATCAGGTTGAAAGTCCGATTAACGTCAGCGTGCGCAGCGTGTTTAAGCAAGGTGATGTTACGAATGTCGCCGCCATGCGTGTCCAACTCAACGGAGAGCAAGTCTGTCCTGACCGAAACTCTTTTTGCGGTTTTAGGAACGCCGCCCATAGGCGCTGTGGCACCAGCCGTTTCGGCAGATGCAACCGGTACCCCACTCCCCGCTGGCACCGAGGATTGGGGCACACCCACAGCGGCATTATCGCGCGCGCCATTTTGCAGCGGCTGCGCTGATTGGCTTTGCGCAGATGGTTGTGGAAGCGCCGGCGGGCGACCGTGTTTGTTCCAGGCCTCCCAAAGCATCAAACCGGAAAAAGTGAAAACAATCAGCGCAATAAGACGTTGCGTATCCATAAGCTCATCAAAAAAGAAGTGAAGAAATTAACGGTCAGTGTTGCCGTTGTTGTGGTCAGGGCACCGGATCATATCCACCAGGACACCAAGGGTGACAGCGAAGCAAACGTCGCGCCGTCAGATACACGCCCTTTGTAGCACCGTGTTTGGTCAGCGCATCAATCGCATAATGCGAACAAGTGGGGGTAAACCGACATTGCGCGCCAAAATGTGGGCTCAAAACATACTGGTATGCGCGCACAAATAGCAACAGTGCGCGCACAACAAAAGAGATTTTGGCTGGTTCGTCCATGGGGGTGAGTAACATAGTCAAACGAGGGCCCCAAATCGCCGCGAGATATCAACGAACAGCTTCTCTAATGTTGCCCTAAGTTGATGTCGCTGGTGTTTTTGCACCCCGCGTCCGATTGGCGATGTGGTGACCTGGCGATGCATCGTCACCAACATGTCAACGGGTGCCACACGCACCTGATGCTGGCGAAACGTTTCTCTAATCACTCTCTTTAGCTGGTTGCGGTCGACAGCGCGCTTTAGAATGCGTTTCGGCACCGCGATCGCGAGACGCCCTTGGCCAAAATCGTTCTCGTTAAGTTTAATAACGAACTCCGTCCTGCCAAGCTGCGCGCCATCGCGAAGCAAGGCTACTACCTGGCGCTTGATCAGGCGGTGTTCGAGACGAAAAGCCATCGTCTTACGCGGTAGAGCGCGCTCCCCTGGTGGGACGTCGGTAATTTGTGTCGGCATGGGCGACGCTATGCCGGCGTGGAGTTGCAACGCGCTAAAAAATTAGACTGCGATGCGCGCGCGGCCTTTGGCGCGGCGGGCATTAATTACCCCACGGCCACCAACGGTTTTCATGCGAACTCTAAAGCCGTGGGTTTTCTTGCGGCGGGCGACGGAGGGTTGATACGTGCGTTTCATAATTAATCTCGACTCGTTAATACTAGGGAAAGTTTTGGCCGCAGCACTGGCTTGGCAAGCAGAACTAGATATTATCGCGTTTTTTTATGTTGTCAGTCAAGGTGTTAAGCATAGGCCCGGTAACTTCCTGTGCCCTTGCCCTGTTTATTTTCTGTTGTACATCATGGCGCGCCTTAACCATCAAATACAGGCAGCCTATCGCGGAAGAACCACCCGGGATTGTGGATAAGTTGTCCGGGAAAGAGTAAAATCTTGCTCTCTGTTCCATGTAAATCAATGGGTTCCCCGACGCTTTTTTTGCCTCTGGGTTTGCCTATAATTTTCTGCCTGTTTGGCATTGTCCCGCGCCCCTTTTTCACGGTCTTCCTCCTCTTAACCTTCTGACTGCCCACCCCTTTCATGCACCCTTTTTGGCTTTCTTGCGTTGAAGACTTTAAAAAGGAGCTCTCCCAACACCAGTTCAACACGTGGATCAAGCCGCTAAGTTTCATTCAGGACGGTGATAGTTTTACGCTACTCGCGCCAAATCGTTTTGTGCTTCAGTGGGCCAAGGATCGCTTGCTCAACCGTGTTGAACAAGCCGCAGAGAAGTATTTTGCGCGGCCTTGCTCTATCGAGCTCGCGCTGCTGGAAGGGCCGACGTCTATTGAGCCCGCCGCCGATGAAACAGAGGCTCCCGCATTTGCACGCAACGCGCAAACCAGCGTCGCCACCATGCAGGGGCACGATAGCGTCAGCGCGACAACCAACCCGAGCGTTGTCGGAACGAGTCGTCCGGTGGGACACCGCATCAACCCGGCCTTCACCTTCGCCAGTTTTATCGGCGGCAAGGCAAACCAGTTGGCAAGGGCGGCGGCTTTCCAGGTAGGGCTCAATCCTGCGCAAGCCTATAACCCGCTGTTTGTATATGGTGCAACCGGGCTGGGTAAAACACATTTAGTCCAGGCGATCGGTAACCAGTTACTGGAACACAAACCAAAAGCCAATATCCGCTACATCCATGCGGAAAAATTCGTCACTGATGTAGTGCAGGCGTACCAACATAAAGCCTTTGATGCGTTCAAGCGCTCCTATCACACGCTTGATTTATTGTTGATCGATGACATCCAGTTTTTTGGTGGCAAATCACGCACCCAGGAAGAATTTTTCTACGCGTTCAATGCGCTGATTGAAGGCGGCAAACAAGTTGTGATCACCAGCGACCGCTTCCCCAAAGAAATCGCCAATATAGATGATCGCCTCATCTCGCGTTTCGGCTGGGGGCTCACGGTTTCTGTAGAGCCACCCGAGCTCGAAATGCGCGTTGCCATCCTTATCAAGAAAGCGGAGAGCGAAGGCATTACGCTGGATGAGGAGGTGGCTTTTTTCATCGCTAAGCACATTCGCTCGAACGTGCGCGAATTGGAAGGCGGATTGAAACGAGTGCTGGCTTACACCCGTTTTAATAATGTACCCATCTCGGTGCAAGCCGCGAAGGAAGCCTTAAAAGATTTGTTGGCCGTACTTAATCGCCAGATCTCCATCGACAACATCCAGAAAACGGTTGCCGATTACTACAAGATAAAAGTATCGGAAATGTATTCCAAGAAGCGGGTTCGCTCGCTGGCCCGCCCCAGGCAAGTCGCGATGGCGCTGGCAAAGGAGTTAACGCCGATGTCTTTACCGGAAATTGGCGAGGCTTTCGGTGGTCGCGATCACACCACTGTTTTGCACGCATGCCGCAAGGTGCGTGAATTAGTCGAAGCCGATCAGATGATAGCGAGGGATCATTCGCTGCTCATGCAAATTCTACGTGGCTAGTCACCTTAAATCTTATGAATAAACCGCCGTTAAATTAAAGACAACAACCGTATGAAATGTGGATAAGTAGGGGAAAATTATGATTTTTCTTTTCTCACCAAGTTTTACCCACACCGGCACACAACAAAACGCGCCTTTGTACAATCATTTAAATCTTCTTAAGTAATTGATTTATATCCAAGTAAGCATGTTGCAGGCAAAAACACCTCTCCTTATCTATTACTACTAGGTTTATTTATCATGTTTACAATAAAAGCTAAGAACAGCACTTTATTAGGGCCGCTTCAATTTGTGACCGGTATCGTCGAACGTCGTCATACCTTGCCGATTCTCTCCAATGTGCTGGTGGAGGTAACAGACCACAACGTGAATTTTCTGGCGACCGATCTAGAAGTACAAATCAGGGCAACGGCGAAGCTCGAGACCGCGCACAAACCAGGCAGCCTGACAGTCGGTGCAAAGAAACTGCAGGATATTCTTCGCGCCCTGCCCCCGGATGCCGATACCGCACTGGAAACCAAAGAAAGCAGGTTGACAGTAAAAGCCGGCAAGAGCAGGTTTGCCCTGCAAACATTATCAGCCGCCGACTTTCCGAAGATTGCCGAGGCCAAGGATGCAGCAACAGAATTTACACTCCCGCAAAAGGAATTCAAGCGGGTATTGGGTTTAGTTCAGTTCGCCATGGCCGTGCAAGACATCCGCTATTACCTCAATGGCGTGTTGCTATCCACAGATGGTAATGTCCTGCGCCTGGTCGCAACCGATGGCCACCGTTTGTCCATGGCGAGTTACAAATTACCGGACCCGGTCGGCAAGATAGACGCAATCCTGCCAAGGAAGACCGTACTGGAACTGATAAAACTGCTCGACGAAAGCGACGATCCAATTCAATTGAAGATGCATCAGAACCAGGTGAAATTTACCTTTGCCGGCATCGAAATTATTAGCAAAATTGTCGAAGGAAAATTCCCTGACTACACCAAAGTCATACCTACGGGTTACACCAATCATCTGACATTGAATCGGCTCGAATTGTTGGGGGCGCTGCAACGCGCGTCGATTTTATCGAACGATAAAATTCGTGGCGTGAGGCTGGTCTTCACGAAAGATGCGCTCTCAATCATTTGCAGCAATAACGAAAATGAAGAGGCAGAAGAAAATCTGCCGATCTCCTACGATAAAGACGCCATGGATATCGCTTTCAATATCGCGTATTTGTTGGATGTTTTGAATCATCTTCACAACGAAAACATTTTGGTTTCTTTGGGAGAAGCCAACATGTCGAGCGCACTGATCACACAGCCAGGCGGCGAAGATTTCAAATACGTTGTGATGCCGATGCGAATTTAACTGGTCGCCGGACAAAATAACATTGCCAGATATTGCGGCAAATAAAATTAATTAAAACTTTGTAAC
>JBKJVA010000207.1:0-1292 GCA_046589675.1 Usitatibacteraceae bacterium | reverse complement strand
TGGGAGTCCGGGCCGTGTTTGAAGACGGCGCACTTGCCAATTTGCTGCCCGACAAAAAGAACCGCGCGAAGGAATTGATCGAGGACTTCATGATTGCGGCCAATGGCGTCAGCGCGCAATATCTCGAAAAAAAAAGCTTTCCCGCGCTTCGCCGCGTGCTGCATACCCCCAAGCGATGGGAGCGGATCGTCGCGCTGGCGGCTGAGTTGGGGGAGTCGTTGCCGCTGATGCCGGATGCGGCGGCTCTTGATGCGTTTTTGACCAAGCGTCGACAGGTTGACCCGTTGCACTTTCCGGATGTTTCTCTCTCCGTCGTCAAGCTGCTGGGTTCAGGCGAGTATGCAATTGACGTTCCTGGCCAGACATCGGCAGGACATTTCGGATTGGCCGTGAAAGACTACACACATTCCACTGCACCGAACCGTCGGTTTCCCGATCTCATCACGCAACGCTTGTTAAAGGCGGCGCTCAGTGAGCAGCCATCTCCGTACACCAACGATCAACTCATTTCAATTGCGCGCCATTGCACCGTTCAGGAGGACAATGCATCAAAGGTGGAACGGCAGGTGCGAAAGTCTGCGGCGGCATTGCTGCTAGCCTCTCGAATCGGCGCGCAATTCGACGCCATCGTCACTGGCGCGTCGGATAAGGGGGTATGGGCGCGCATTTCCGCGCCGATGACCGAAGGAAAAGTTGTCCACGGTTTTGAGGGCCTCGATGTCGGTGACCGCGTCCGCGTGGAGCTTGTGGACACCGATGTGGCACGCGGCTTTATTGACTTTGTGGCAGTGCGACAGAAAGCATAGCTCGCTCACATCAACGCACAGTTTTGAATAGGCAATAAAGTGGCCGGGCCATCAGCGAAACGTTGAATGGTGTCGCGGATGTCCCGGCCAGGGAGTTACTTGCGTCCTTATAGGGCAGGCTGTGTGACAGCGTTCATTTGCAAGGTGACGGCAGTCTGCGCCAGCAATCTGCCTTGCACCGATGCGCCGGTTTTGACGGCGACCATGGTTTTAGCCAGCACGATGCCTTCAAAGTGCGCGGTCGTCCCAATTGCCACCACGTCGGCGACTTGCCAAAAAATATTCTTGGCTTGTGCGCCACCGGTCAGGGTCACTCTGGCCGCGTTGGCCTGTGTCAACGTTCCCGCGATCTGGAAGATAAAGACATCGTTCGGGCCGCCCGTGAGCGTGACATCGGTTGAGATCATGACCCCGGTACCCCATTTGTAGAGGCCAGGAGAGAGTGTCAATCCGCCAATCTCGCCGGCACCCACTTCCGTAAAATCG
>JBKJVA010000086.1:0-2876 GCA_046589675.1 Usitatibacteraceae bacterium | reverse complement strand
TAACTACACTTGGGGCATACGTGCTGGTTATTTTCCAGATCCGTAAAATATAGCGTCGCCTGGCACGATGGGCACTTGCTCCACAAGCCTTCCGGCACCGCCTTCCTGGGCGCGGTGTTATTGGCCTTGATCTTGGGCGGCAATAATTTTCTGAACCAGCTCATGAGTCCATTGCCCTGCGAATATCTGTTAGCAGTACACGCACTTTATCGACAGCGGTGTCCAAAGATGACGTTTCCATTTCCTGAATGAGTCGAGAACCAATGACCACCGCATCGGCAAAGCGGGCAATCTGTCTGGCCGTTGCACCGTCGCGAATACCGAAGCCGACACCTACCGGTAATTTCGTCTGTGATTTTATTTTCGCGATCATCAATTCGACTTCGCTCGTATCGATGTTTGCCGCACCCGAGACGCCCTTGAGCGAGACATAGTAAATGTAGCCGCGCGCCGCAGCCGCCACCAGTTTGATGCGCTCGGTCGAGGATGTAGGCGACAGCAGGTAGATAATATCGATCCCGGCTGCATCCATCGTTTCAGCCAGCGCATGGCTTTCTTCCGGCGGATAGTCCACCACCAACACGCCGTCCACACCCGCCGCACTTGCACGTTCAGCAAATACCTTCATACCCATACGTTCAATTGGATTCGCATAGCCCATCAACACCACGGGAGTGTCCTGGTTGGTTCTGCGAAATTCATTCACGTAGGAGAGCACGTCGTTCAGGCCAACTCCAAACTTCAACGCGCGCTCGGATGACCGTTGAATGACCGGACCGTCGGCCATCGGATCGGAAAAAGGTACGCCTAATTCGATGATATCGACACCGGCATCGACCATCGCGTGCATCAGTGGTACGGTTATCTTTGGCGAAGGGTCGCCGGCAGTGACAAAAGGGATGAGCGCTGTTCTTTTTTCGCTCGCCAGGCGCGCGAACGTGCTGGCGATTCTTGACGCGGCGCGTGACATTATTGCTGGCTACCGCTGTCGGTGTGGTCGCGCTCTGCCACCGTCGCCATGTCCTTGTCGCCTCGCCCGGAAAGATTTACCAGCAACACTTTGTCCCTGGCCATCGTCGGCGCTAACTTCATGGCTTGGGCAACGGCGTGGCTCGATTCGAGCGCAGGAATGATACCTTCAGTTCGACAGAGGCGATGGAAAGCAGCCAGCGCTTCATCATCGTTGATCGCAACGTATTCGGCCCGCTTGGTGTCTTTCAGCCAGGCATGTTCGGGACCCACACCCGGATAGTCGAGGCCGGCAGATACTGAATGCGTGTCGCTAATCTGGCCATTAGCATCCTGAATGAGATAAGTACGATTGCCGTGCAAGATCCCCGGCGATCCTGCTGACAACGACGCCGCATGCCTGCCAGTGGCAATGCCGTCGCCGCCTGCTTCGACACCGATCAGGCGCACATTCTTGTGCGCAATGTAGTCGTAAAAAATTCCCATCGCGTTTGATCCACCACCAACACAGGCCAGCACGGCATCTGGTTGGCGTCCAATCATCTCCGGCATTTGTGTGAGGCATTCCTTGCCGACGACGGAATTGAAATCTCGAACCATCATTGGATAAGGATGTGGTCCCGCCACAGTACCAATGATGTAGAAGGTACTTTCGACGTTTGTGACCCAGTCGCGCATCGCCTCATTCAAGGCATCCTTCAAGGTTCTGGAGCCGCTCTCCACCGGTACCACGGTCGCGCCGAGCAGCTTCATGCGATAGACGTTTTGCGCCTGGCGCCTGATATCCTCGCTGCCCATGTACACCACGCATTCCATGCCATAGCGTGCCGCCACGGTGGCGGTCGCGACACCGTGTTGCCCGGCACCGGTTTCTGCGATCACGCGGCGCTTGCCCATGCGGCGCGCCAGCATCGCCTGACCGACCGTGTTGTTCACCTTGTGCGCACCGGTATGGTTCAGATCTTCACGCTTCAAATAAATCTGCGCCCCGCCGAGTTCTTCAGAAAGGCGTTTGGCGTGATAAATGGGGCTTGGACGACCGACGTAATGTTTCAGCTCAAGTTGAATTTCGGCCAAGAAAGCGGGATCCGACTTGGCCTTCGCGTATTCGACGTTGAGTTCGTGTAATGCGGCCTGCAAGGTTTCAGCCACAAAAATACCGCCATAGGGACCGAAATGGCCTTTGGCATCCGGGAAATCGTAATTGTCAGCTTGCGTCTGCATTTCTAACTTCCTCGATAAATTTCTTGATTCTGGCGTGATCCTTAACACCTTTTGCGCCCTCATTTACTTCAACGCCACTCGACACATCTACCCCCCAAGGCCTAATTGCTCGTATCGAATCGGCGACGTTGACTGGTCGCAGCCCGCCTGAAAGCACCACGTGTCCACGCATCACGTCAGGTATTAGGTTCCAATCGAAAGACTCTCCGCTACCGCCGTATACCGTGTTGGAAAAGGTATCAAGCAACAGTGCGCGCGCGGCGTGAAATTGATCTGCATATTCTAACAAATCGCCGGTCGTCATCCCGACCCCGACGCGGACTGCTTTGAGAAATGGCAGGCCAAATTGGCCGCAATAATTCGCATCTTCATCGCCATGAAACTGCAGCAGGGATGGCCGCAATCGGCTGATGACTTTATCGACCTCATTGGGCAGCGCATTTACAAATAGCGCAATGGTAGAAACGAAGGGCGGTAGCACCTTTGAAATCGACATCGCCTGCTCAATGGTTACCGCGCGAGGGCTGGCGTCATAAAAAATCAAACCGATGGCATCCGCCCCGGCATGTGCTGCACAAAGTGCATCTTCAACGCGTGTCATGCCACAGATTTTTATGCGGGTGCGGGACATTTGCGGGCTAGATCTCGAACGGATGGCGGCGGCGAGTGGGTGGCAGACCAAA
>JBKJVA010000099.1:0-8149 GCA_046589675.1 Usitatibacteraceae bacterium | reverse complement strand
GCTTCCGTTCATTCTCTATCAGGTTTGGATGTTTGTCGCCCCCGGACTGTACAAACACGAAAAACGTTTTGTGCTGCCGTTGATCGTGTCGAGCACCTTTTTGTTTTTTGTCGGCATGGCATTTTGTTACTTTTTCGTGTTCCGCATGGTCTTCACGTTTATTGCGCAGATGGCACCATCGACGATTGCGGTATCTCCCGACATCGAAAATTATTTCAGTTTTGTGCTTGGGATGTTTTTTGCATTTGGTCTTGCCTTCGAAACGCCGGTGGTGGTGGTGGTGCTGGTGGCAACCGGACTTGTCAGTCTCGACACCTTGCGCGAAGTGCGACGCTATGTGATTGTGGGCGCGTTTGTCGTTGCCGCCGTCGCCACTCCGCCGGATGTTGCCTCGCAATTGGCGTTGGCGATTCCACTGTGCGTTTTATACGAGATTGGTATCCTGTGGGCGCGCTTTTTTGTCACCCCGAAGCCGCGCAGCGAAGTGGAATCGACCATCTCCTGATACCGCTTCGTCCGGCGGCCTATTGGCGTTGTTGTCGAGGCGCGCGTGGTCGCTTGGCGACATTTACCGCCAGATCAATGGCCTTCTCACTACGGGTAAGTTGAAACCTTGCGTCCTGGCCGGGCTTGAGACCCGCAATGACCGCCATTGCAGCCACGCTATCCTGAATACTTTTGCCATCGATGCCGGTAATTACGTCGCCCGCTTTTACGCCGGCTTTGTCAGCCGGGCTGCCCCGTACTACTTGCGCGACCAAAGCACCGCGCGCGATCTTTAATTTCAGTGACTCTGCAAGTTCAGGGGTGATGTCTTGTGGCGAAATGCCGATGTAACCACGCGTGACCGAACCTTCGGCGATAATTTGTTCCAATACATCCTTGGCCATCGACACGGGAATCGCAAATCCAATCCCCAGAGAACCACCAGTGCGTGAATAAATGACGCTGTTAATGCCGATCAGGTTGCCGTTGGTGTCGACCAGTGCACCACCGGAGTTGCCAGGATTGATGGCGGCATCGGTCTGGATAAAATTTTCGTAGCGATTGACACCGAGCCGGTTGCGCCCGAGCGCGCTGACGATTCCCATTGTTACTGTTTGGCCAACACCAAACGGGTCGCCAATGGCAAGTACTACATCGCCCACTTGCGCCTTTTCGGATTGTCCAAAGGTGATCGGTGTCAATCCCTTGCCTTCAATGCGTAATACCGCCAAATCGGATTCAGGATCGGTGCCGACTACCTTCGCCGCGAGCACTCTGCCGTCGGCGAATGCAACCTGAATATCTTTTGAACCGGCGACGACGTGGTCATTGGTTAGAACATAGCCACCCTTTTCGTCGGCATTGACGATCACGCCCGAACCCAAACTGCCACGAATTTCCGGCTCGTCTTCGTCGCCGTTAGGTCGGCCAAAGAAACGCTGAAATAAGGGGTCGTTGGCCAGCGGATGGTTGCTGGGCACCTTGACGTCACGCGAAGAGGAAATATTGACCACCGAGATCATCGCGCGTTTGGATGCCTCGGCGTAACTTGGCCTGATTGCGCTTGGGAGACCCACGGCCACCAGTCCTCCGGGGGCGGACACTGCCTCGCGGATTTCGACGACATTGCGCCGCCACGGATTCCAGTCGGGACGGATCAGGGTAACGACGAACAAGATCGCGAGAGTGATGGTGACAAACTCAGCGAAAATCAGCCAAAAGCGACGCATGCGGTGGTTACCAGAAATAATGGGTTAACGATTCAGTATGGGGACGAACAAGGCAAATCACAATAGTCCCCGAACCCTATAGAGAAGGCCACGATATGACTTGCCCCTCGTGTCTCCCCTGTCTGGAATGCTTGCGAAGTATGCGGGCACTTACTTTTTCAGCGAATCCCTGATTTCTCGTAATAGCAAAATATCTTCGGCTGTCGGCGCGGGGGTGGCAGGGGGTGCCGCTTTTTTCAATTTGTTCATTTGCTTGACCATCAAGAAAATGATGAACGCCAGTATGGCAAAATTGAACACGATAGTAGTGAAATTACCGTAAGCAATCACAGGTACGCCCGCCTTTTTTACCGCTTCGAGAGTCATTGCCGTCCCGGCTGGAATTTCCTTCAACGCAAAAAACATGTCAGAAAAATTAACGTTCCCGAAGATCCTGCCGACGACGGGCATGATGAGATCGCCAACAACCGATTCAACGATTTTGCCAAACGCAGCACCGATGATCACGCCGACCGCCAGATCCATGACGTTGCCTTTTACCGCGAATTCCTTGAATTCCGACATCACGCCCATTTATACTCCTCTGTTTCGTAAGGTTAATTGACCGCAGAAAGCCGTTTTCACGGTTCTGACCTTGACGACTTTATTTGTACACGTGCCCAGTGTCAATCGATGCTGGCCAAACCGCGACGTTGGGCGATAACCGCGACTTATGGTCAGGGGGCTTAAGTTTATTCGCGCGATCAGCTAAAATCACGGATTGAGGCGGGCGGTTTTTCAAAACGGGCTGCTTTGGGAGGTTCGGACAAGCCTAAAAAGAGTCCGAAACACCCTCCAGCGCGCTATTGTCAAACGCCTTTTCGACCAATGCATAGAGAATTGACTCCATGACTGCCATCGTCCTGAATCAAGTTGACCCCAAGAAACGTCGTTTCCTGATTGTTGCATCTTCCGTCGTCGGGGCGGGTGCAACCATAGCGGTAGCGGTGCCATTTGTGGCGAGTATGATGCCTTCGGCGCGCGCCGTCGCAGCTGGTGCGCCAGTGGCGGTTGACCTGAATAAGATCGAACCGGGGCAATTACTGACGATCGAATTCCGCGGTGCACCACATTGGGTAATCAAGCGCACCCCGGAAATGGTGGCGCAGTTGAGCAAGAACGACGCGTTGCTGGCCGATTCGAAGTCGGAATCCTCCAAGCAACCTGACTACGCCAAGAATGCCGGCCGTTCCATCAAGCCGGAAATATTCGTCGCGCGCGGTGTGTGCACGCATTTAGGTTGCTCACCGACTTTTCGCAAGGAAATTGGCGCATCTGATTTGGGCGCGAACTGGCCGGGCGGATTTTTCTGTCCGTGTCACCAATCCAAATTCGACATGTCTGGCCGCGTGTTCGCGGGAATGCCGGCACCGACCAATCTGCCGATTCCGCCATACAAATTTCTATCTGACACATCGCTGTTAATCGGCGACGATTCCAAAGGAGCGTAAGCAATGTCCAACTCACCCAAACCAGCGATTGCGCCGCCTTTCCCCGGGTTTGTGGGTAAAGCAATCGTCTGGATTGATGCGCGCTTCCCGCTGGTCAAGCTCTACAAGGAACAAGTTGGCGACTACCACGCGCCAAAGAATTTCAACTTCTGGTATTACTTCGGCTCACTGGCGATGCTGGTACTGGTGATGCAGATTGTTACCGGTATTTTCCTGACGATGAGTTACAAGCCCGATGCGAAATATGCCTTCGCATCCGTCGAATACATCATGCGCGACGTCTCGTGGGGCTGGCTGATTCGTTATATGCATTCGACCGGCGCATCGATGTTTTTTCTGGTCGTCTACCTGCACATGATGCGAGGTCTGATGTACGGTTCGTATCGTAAACCGCGCGAGTTACTGTGGATTTTTGGTTGCTTGATTTATCTGACCCTGATGGCGGAAGCCTTCTTCGGCTACCTTCTCCCCTGGGGACAGATGTCTTATTGGGGTGCGCAGGTAATCATTAACCTGTTCGGCGCAATTCCGATTATTGGCGAAGACCTGGCGGTATGGATTCGCGGCGATTTCAGCATCAGTGACGTGACGCTGAATCGGTTTTTTGCCTTCCACGTGATCGCATTACCCCTCGTGCTACTCGGCTTGGTTGCGGCACACCTGGTGGCGCTGCACGAAGTAGGGTCGAACAATCCGGACGGTATCGAAATCAATAAAGATATCGATCCGACGACAGGCACGCCGCGAGATGGTATTCCTTTCCATCCGTACTACACGGTTAAAGACATAGTTGGCGTGGTGGTATTTCTGATCGTGTTCACGGCCATTGTGTTTTTCGCCCCGGAAATGGGTGGTTACTTCCTTGAAGCGCCTAATTTCATTCAGGCTGACCCGTTGAAGACGCCAGAACATATTGCCCCGGTGTGGTATTTCACACCGTACTACGCGATGCTGCGGGCGGTACCTTCGATGTTCGGTTCACAGTTCCCAGGGGTAGCGGTCATGGGTGCTGCTACCTTGATTTTGTTTGCCCTGCCCTGGCTTGATCGCGGCAAGGTGAAATCGGTGCGCTATCGCGGACCGATGTACAAACGTTTCCTCACCGCGTTTGTGATCAGCTTTGTGGTTCTCGGCTATCTCGGCGTGGTACCGACCACCGTGTGGGGCCAGGTGCGGGAAGGGCTGCCTTTGATCGGTGGTGCAGACGTCGCAACCATGGTCGCGCGCGTTCTCACGGTCGTGTATTTCGCCTTCTTTATCCTCATGCCGTGGTACACCAGGGTCGACAAAGAAAAACCGGAACCAGAAAGGGTGACGTTCTGATGAAAACAGCTTTGAAATTTATGCTGGCTTCCATGTCGTTTGCTGCCGCGTCTGCGATAGCGGCGGGTGGCGCGGATGTGCATCTGGACAACGCACCTATCAATTTGAAGGATACGGCGTCTTTGCAGCGCGGTGCCAAGACCTTTATCAACTACTGCCTGAATTGCCACAATGCGCAGTTCATGCGCTACAGTCACCTGACGCAGATCGGCTTGACCGAGCAGCAGATCAAGGACAATCTCCTTTTTACCACCGATAAAATCGGTGACACGATGGTTTCTGCCCTCGATCCTGCCGACGCAAAAGACTGGCTGGGTAGCGTCCCGCCGGACCTGACGCTTTCGGCTCGCGTTCGTGGCTCCGATTGGCTCTACACCTATATGCGCAGCTTCTATCGCGATGACACAGCCCCAACCGGCTGGAATAATACCGTCTTCAAAAACGTCGCGATGCCACACGTGCTTCACGACCTGCAAGGCACCCAGGAAATGGTTAAAGGGGGTGAACGACGTGGCCATGACGGCAAGATGGAACCGGTGATGAAACTTGGCATAGATCGCGCCGGCAGTATGTCACCAGCCGATTACGACCGCTATGTGGCTGATCTGGTGAATTACATGACCTATATGGCAGACCCTTCGCGTACGCAGCGTACACAGCTCGGCGTGTTGGTCCTGTTTTTTCTTGTTTTGGCGTTTTTCATCACACTTTGGTTGAAAAATGAATACTGGAAAGACGTCAAATAGACGTTTGTTTCTCGCAACAACAAGCTTTGGTGGGCCACACTCGGCTTCAAAGGCCCACCATCCGCCTCTGCCAATCTGCGTGTCCTTGTGCCGCGCGGTGCGGCGACTTGAAGATCAATAAATTTACGTAAGAAAACGGGTAAACCGCCATGATGACTTTGTATTCGGGAACGACTTGCCCCTTTAGCCACCGCTGCCGCATTGTTTTGTATGAAAAAGGCATGGATTTTCAGATCCTCGATGTGGACCTGATGAACAAGCCGGAAGATCTCGCGGTAATGAATCCGTACAACCGCACGCCGGTGCTGGTCGAGCGCGATCTCATTTTGTACGAGTCAAATATCATCAATGAGTACATCGACGAGCGCTTTCCACATCCGCAATTGATGCCAGCAGATCCAGTGATGCGCGCGCGCGCGCGGCTGATCCTGTTTCGTATGGAAAACGAGATCTTTAACCACGTCGATGCGCTGGAACGTGGCAAGCCCAATCAGCACGAAAAGGCGCGACTCTATATCCGCGAGAACCTGATCCAGCTCGCACCAATTTTCGTCAAACAAAAGCATATGCTCGGGGACGAATTCTCGATGCTGGATGTCGCCATTGCCCCTTTGTTGTGGCGCCTGGAGCACTATCAAGTTGAGATGCCCAAGGCGGCATCGCCATTGCTTAAATATGCCGAACGATTGTTCTCGCGACAGGCGTTTATCGACTCAATGACAGCGTCCGAGAAAGCGATGCGGAAGTGACGATCAGGATTGCCGCGCCAGGAACACGTCAGCCTTCGTTATTTCACGTAAGCTGAAAGGCTGGCGCGATAGTTTGACGCGGTCGATGGTCAAATGTCTTCTAACAAGATGCCTGAACTCTCCACCAAACCTTACCTGATCCGCGCCATCTACGAATGGTGCGCCGATTGCAGTTTTACGCCTTACCTGAACGTAAAGGTTGATGAGAATACGCGTGTGCCGCTGGAGTACGCAAAGAATGGTGAAATCGTATTGTCGATGAGCCAGCAAGCGACGCGCAACCTAACAATTGGTAACGAGCTGATTCAGTTTTCGGCGCGCTTTAATGGCGTCTCGCGAGAAATCGCGGTTCCAATCTACGCAGTGCAAAGTGTATTTGCGCGCGAAAATGGACGCGGCGTATTTTTCCATGCGGAGTCAGCGCCGGAACAGGCCACCACGCAAGCGCCAACACCCGCGGCCACGCCAACCTTGCAGTCGGTATCGATGACACGCACTGTCGATCCGCTCCTTGCGCCACAAAAATCGTCGCCGGCACTGACTGAAGAAACACCGACGCCGGACAAGCCAAAAGCGCCGCCACGCGGCAAGCTTCGTATCATCAAGTAGCAGAGCTGTTGCTGTGCGTCAGGATTGGATTTACGGACTCTAGCCGCTATAATGTCGAGCTTGCTGCCGCCAGTAATCTCACAAAAAGAGGGCGCTGGTGTCGGAAAATGAAGTAGTTGGCCTGGTAGCTCAGTCGGTAGAGCAGAGGACTGAAAATCCTTGTGTCGGTGGTTCGATTCCGCCTCAGGCCACCATTAAAATCAATGAGTTAGGTTCATGCCCGCTTCTCGGCGTGCTCTCTCTTATTGTCATGTAGCCAAATCCCCGTCTTTAAGGGTATCCGGCACACCCCAATTGAACAAAACCGGCACGGGCTGCCCTTGGCGATTCATTGTTCAATAAATCTTGGCAGTTGCTTTTGCATCAACTGTCACTTTACGGTTAGCCCCTTACACATTCTGGATTCTTCCCGATCCTTCACCTTTGCGTCTGCGATTGTCTGGCATTGCATATTCGAGGGCCTATCGGGACCGCCAGCACAGAGCGGCTTGACAATGGCGACGTATAAATTAGACCGGATGGCACCGCGCAAAGAGTGCCGGCATCTGCAAAAGACTGCGCGATCATTGCGGCAGTGGGTTTCAACACAAGATATATTGTTCGCAATATGCCAACCGCCATAACCTATGACGTCAAAAATCATTTGCAGGACTTAGCGGCGAGTTTGGGTGCCGAGTTGCAAAACGACAATAGAAAAATCAAACCCGTTGACAGCTTCCTCAATTAGGGAATGCTTATTTCGTAATCCCGTAGTGCAATTCCGTAAACGCAATTGGCCGACCACTTTTCTTGTCCAAAACGATATGCCACAGGTGATCGAACTCTTTGCCGGGATAACAGCTGTTGTCCAGACATGGGACGCACCAAGTCGCTGGCTTGCAACTCTCGCCCGGATTAGCCACTGGTATGCCCAAACGGTTCAAAATTGCATAAATATTTTCGCTGTTTAGCGCTGCAATAGCGACACTACCCGGTGGCAAACTTAGCAGTGCAGATGACACCGGTTCTATTGGGGCGCGGCGGGTAGTCATGTCGCTCACCGTTTCACCTTGAACACTAGACCCCGGCGCGGGCAGCTGCACGACCTGCAGTCCATTCCTTAAAGCAATTTTTTCGATCATCTGACGTGTTCGTGTGGTGTGGGTAGCAATGGCGTTTGTGAACTGGACACCTCGCAGTGTTGAAGCGAGAACCTCCGCTCGCTGCAAACCCATAGCAGACAGCGGCAAGGTCTTGGGCTGAGACTGGTCGGTCTCACCGTGCCGAACGATGAAGATAGAAACCACTAGCGAGTCTGCTGAAGCGTCTCTTGGCGGGTCAAATCGGTTCGCGCATCCAATTAAACCGAACATTACAAACAACATTGCTAGACGGGTCATCGCATTCTCCTGGTTATTTTTGAAATTAAAGGGGCCGTGGTCGATATATCTACAAAACTACGCCGCCAACCGTTCAATCTGATCAAGGTCTGCACCAATTAGCTTGCGCGACTCCTCAAGATCGAAGTCTGCTTGCAG
>JBKJVA010000050.1:0-8480 GCA_046589675.1 Usitatibacteraceae bacterium | reverse complement strand
TGTCAAGGATCGCCTAAAAAATGAAGTAGGCGCCGCGCTGGCACGGGGCGTATTCGGTTCCCCGTTCATCTTCGTCGATGGCGAACCATTTTGGGGCAATGATCGACTGGATCAGGTTGACGCTTGGCTGGCAACCGGCGGTTTTTAGCGGGTGCCGTAACGAAATACATCCGGCTTTCCCAATGCGGGAATCAATTCAACGATTCCTCCTGCAAAAATCTCGACTGCCAACGCAGCGAGCAGCAAACCCATAATGCGCGTCGCAACGTTGAGTGTGGTGGTGCTCATGCGCCGACCGACGCGAATGGCAATGCGCAACGCTACCCACGTTACAACGGCCACACCCACAGCGGTTGCACACACAGCTAGCAAATGCCACACCACTTTTTTCTCGCTTGCATAAATGACAATGGTCGACATGGCGCCAGGACCGGCGAGCAACGGAATGCCCAGCGGAACGACCGCTACGCTGGCCTTGTCTTCAGCTTCTTTGGCTTCTTCAGGTGTTTGCTTGTCACGCGCGGGCATCGCCTGCATCATTGCCATGGCGTTAAGCATGATTAAAATAGCACCGCCGACCTTGAAACTGGCGATAGAAATGCCAAACAGCTCGAGCACGCGCTCACCAAAAATGGCGGATATCAACAGCACCACAGCGACTGTCTGTGCGGCAATCCTGGCGATATGCATACGTTCGACATCCGAGTGTGAGGATGTCATCGCGACAAACACCGGCATGATGCCAAATGGATTGACCACAACGATCATGGCGACAAATATTTTGACGTAAGCCACCAGTGAAAGTGCGCCTTCGAACATTTTATTCCCTGCTTATCGAACTGTGCGGAGCACGGGTACGCTGTTGCTCACTGAGGCGATTGACCAAACTCTGACAACCGGACTCGATCAGGTCGAGCACCAGTTCAAAATCTTTCGCCTCGCCATGGTATGGGTCGGGCACCTCGCGGCGCTTGTCATCGTCGGCATAGTTGAGCAGCAGATCGATTTTATTTGAAAGGTGATCGGGGCAAATGGCCTTCAAACTCTGAACATTGTTTTCGTCCATTGCGATTACATAATCGAATCGTTCAAAGTCTTCCGGGGCTACTTTCCGCGCCCGCAACATCGTCAGATCGATTTCTCTGCGCGCGGCATGGGCAATAGACCGGGGATCGGGTGGATCGCCCGCATGGAATCCAAGGGTCCCGGCAGAATCAACTTCCCATTGTGAAGAAAACCCGCTTTTGGCAATCAATTTACGGAACACGCCTTCAGCCGTTGGTGAACGACAGATGTTTCCCATGCAAACGAATAAAACTTTCATTTCTGACTCATGAACAATTGAACTATAAATTTTAAATAACTGACCACATCTGCCAATCTACATTGCAGCAGAATCTCCGCCGCCTACAACCAATAGTTTGTTGCGCAACATTCTGAGTTCATCGCGCGCCTGTGCGGCTTTCTCAAATTCAAGATTTCGTGCTGCCTCAACCATTTCACGCTCGAGTCTTTTGATCGCTGTTTCCAACTGCTTTACGGACAACACATCGTACTTCTTGCGATCCTGCGCCGCTTTTTTTTCCGTCGCCAGTTCGGTGCGTCTATCATCCAGATCGTAAACGCCATCGATCATGTCCTTGATCCCCTTGGATACCGATCTGGGTACGATTCCATTGGCTTTGTTAAACGCAATCTGCGTGGCGCGCCGCCGATTGGTCTCGCCAATGGCGTTGCGCATGGAATTCGTTTCTTTATCTGCGTAGAGGATGGCCGTACCGTTTATGTGGCGCGCAGCGCGGCCTATCGTTTGGATCAACGAACGCGCGCTGCGCAGGAAGCCTTCTTTGTCGGCATCGAGAATGGCCACTAACGAGACCTCTGGAATGTCCAAACCTTCTCTTAGCAGATTGATGCCCACCAGCACATCGAACAGTCCTGCTCTCAAATCGCGAATAATTTGTACGCGTTCGACCGTATCGATGTCTGAATGCAGGTAGCGCACCTTGACACCATTTTCTGCAAGGTAATCGGTTAAATCTTCCGCCATGCGTTTGGTGAGCGTGGTCACCAGAACCCGTTCCTGATTAACCACGCGCTTGTTCACTTCGGATAGCAAGTCATCGACCTGCGTCGATGCGGGGCGCACATGCAAAATCGGATCCACCAGCCCGGTCGGTCGCACCAGTTGCTCGACAACCTGTCCGGTGTGTGCGGCCTCATAGTCGGCGGGCGTGGCCGACACGAAAACCGTTTGCCGCATCATCCGCTCGAACTCTTCAAACTGCAGCGGGCGGTTGTCCATCGCCGACGGCAATCGAAATCCATAGTCAACCAGGTTTTCCTTGCGGGCGCGATCTCCCTTGTACATGCCACCGACCTGCGGCACGGTGACGTGGCTTTCATCGATAACCATCAGTGCATTCTTCGGCAGATAGTCAACCAGCGTTGGCGGCGGCTCGCCGGCCTTGCGCCCACTCATGTGCCGCGAATAATTTTCGATGCCTTTGCAGAAACCGATTTCGTTGAGCATTTCCAGATCGAACGTCGTGCGCTGCTGAATACGTTGCGCTTCAAGCAACTTATTTTCGCTTGTAAAAAATTCGATTCTCTCGCGTAATTCGGTTTTGATTCCCTCAAGCGCATTCAATACGGTACTGCGAGGTGTTACGTAATGACTTTTTGCGTAAACGGTGAATCGCGGCAACTTGTGCAGCGTGTGTCCGGTGAGCGGATCGAACAACGTGAGCGCGTCGACCTCATTGTCGAACATCGAAATTCGCAGCGCGGCATCAGCACTTTCAGCTGGATAGACGTCGAGTGAATCGCCGCGCACGCGAAATGTACCGCGTTTAAAATCAATGTCAGAGCGCGCGTATTGCATCGCAATCAATTGGCGAATCATGTCCTGTGGGGAAATCTTGTCCCCGGTGCGCACCAACATACGCATCGCATAGTAGTCAGTCGGGTCACCGATTCCGTAAATGCACGACACGGTCGCCACGATAATCGCGTCTTGCCGCTCCAGCAAAGATTTCGTGGCGGACAGCCGCATCTGTTCGATGTGTTCGTTAATTGCGGAATCTTTTTCGATGAACAGATCCCGAGAGGGCACATAGGCCTCGGGTTGATAGTAATCATAGTAGGAAACGAAATATTCGACCGCGTTCTCAGGAAAAAACTCTTTCATTTCTGCGTACAACTGCGCGGCCAATGTCTTATTCGGTGCCATCACCAGCGCCGGTCTACCCAACTGCGCAATCACATTGGCCATCGTGAAGGTCTTGCCTGAACCGGTGACCCCCAGTAGCGTTTGAAACGCGAGGCCATCGTTGATACCCTCTACAAGCTTGGCTATCGCCTGAGGCTGGTCACCTGCCGGTGGGAAAGGCTGGTTCAGTTTGTAGGGGCTATTTGGGAATGTCAGAATCGGCATGGAGACGGTTTTCGATCAACGTACAGAGGGCAATTGAAAATTTTAGCAGCGCCGCAGTGAACGGCACCAATTTATTTGCCAATTGAGATGTGTGTGTGTCATCAATATGATTGACATAACTCAAGCACTAGCGCGGTTCACAGAGCATTTTTGGTCTGTGAGGCTCACCTATGCTTGAGTTCGGTAATTTTTTGCTTCCCTCAGAAGCTGAGCTGCACACCCGCCTTGACGCCGCGGCCGGGTAGTGGTGCGAGTGCACGAATGGTGTCTATCGACGATGCATTGAATGCTTTGCGGTCGCCCAAGTTGTTGATCTTCAAAAAAAACAGAGCGGATGCTGCCGGCAGTTTGGCAGTGTACATAACCGCGGCGTGTACGAGCGTGTAGCTGTTGGTCGCGCCAAACAGATCGATCATGGGCACCCTTTTCTGCATCGCGGAATGTTCTATCTCCGCCCGCAGTGCCCACGGACCATAAGTGTAAAAGCCCGCAGTGCTCAAACGCAGCGGTGCAATACGCGGCAGCGGTTCAGCATTGGTCAGATCGTCAGCCCGCGTGAGGTCAGCCTTTATCTCCCAGTCCAGCGTGTAGGGTTGATCAACCAGACGAATTTTGGCTTCCGCTTCAAAACCGGCGAGACGTGCCCGCACGCCCTGGTACCGAAATTCCGGAAGGATGCGCGCGATACACGTTGAGGCCACCGACGTGCCATCCCCACAATTGGCAACGCCCGAATTACCTTCGGAATCCCGATCGATGCCGGTGCGACGCAAGGCAATGAAATTATCGAACCGATTCACAAATACACCTAGCCGTGCGGAGGATTTACCCGCTGCACCCCACTTCCACTGCATACCAAGATCAAGCGCAGTCGATTCTTCCCGTCGAAGCCTGGTGTCGCCAGCTTCGTACGCGGCGGTGGCGATATGCGGGCCATCCGCGTAAAGTTCATAAAACGCAGGGCTCCGCTGGCTGCGAGCGAAATTACCGGTAAAGCTGCTCACAGGGCTACTCTTGTAAAGCGCGCCAAGCGAAAAACTACTCAAGTTAAACGTTTTTTCAGAAGCAGTGCCGAACCGCGCAATGGCACTGGTGCCTTCGCCTGTGGATTGCACACGGTTCCGTTCCGCGCGTGCGCCGAGGGAAAATTTCCAAGCATTGGCAGAAATTTCTTCATAGGCAAACACAGCTTGATTGCGCGTCTTCGTATCTGGCACGAAGGCTTCCTCACCTAGTGCTGCAAATTTGAAACTCTCCCCCTGCAGGCCGATCACTCCCGACAGTGCGCCAAGCCTGGCGTGGCGCACTTCGATGCGAAAGTCGTTTCCCTTGTTGGTGAATTGGGTACTCACCTCGCTGCCTTCGAGTTCCACATGTTTGTAGTCGGTGCGACCGCCACGAATGCTCACGCTATCGACGAATGAACCCAGCTTGCCAAACTCGCCGTCAAAAGTTGTGCGCGACTGCTTCATATCGATGCTGACATTGGCTTCGGCAACCGTGCCATAACGCGAACGGTATTCGGACTGCGACAAACCAGCATAGCCACTATCGAACGTAAACGATCCACCGATTGCGCCGCCCTCACTTCGACTGGCGGAGTTGACAATGCGATTACCCAAACCGGCCGACGAAGGTACCTTGTAGTTGTCGGTGTCCCGACGAAATCCATCGGCATGCAGTGCGAATTGGCCATTGCCCGCCTCGACCAAGGCGGCGGACCCGCGCTCATTTTCCGCACCGCCGAAGCGGCCTTCGATTGTGCCGCCGAAGCCCTTGAGTGCAGCGCGTGGAATGCGGTTGTCGATGATATTGACGACCCCGCCAATCGCCGTACCGCCATACAAAAGGGCAGCGGGTCCGCGCAAAACTTCAACGCGCTCAATAGCCAATGGGTCGATGGCGGAATTGTGATCAGGACTGACATTGGACGCATCAAACGACGCGCCTGAATTGCTGAGGATGCGCACGCGATCACCATCCAGCCCGCGAATGACCGGCCGACCCGCGTTCGGGCCGAAGAACGAATTGGCGACGCCGGGCATACCTGAGAGCGTTTCGCCAAGCGTCGTGCCGCGCTTCAATACCAACTCGGGACCGGCCAGCACCGAAGCCGGAACGATCACATCAGAATCTTTGAGTGGATTGCCGGTGACGACGATGGTGTCGAGTTTCTTTGGCTCCGCTGCATCTAACGCAGCGGCGCTTGCCGATTGTGCAGAAGCACTAACTGAAAATAGTAGCGCAGGAGTTAACGCGGAAATACAAAACTTGACCTTCATAGGAATTCCAATCGCAAAAAGCACATGCAGGAGTCGCCACGCAACAATACGTGGGACCAGCCGATGACAATCAGTGCTTTAGAGACGCGGCGGTGCGCGGGCGAGGAACTGCCTGAATGGGGTTGCGGGGGGAGAGTTTGCAAGTCCAACGAAAATATTAGTCGCCGACGGCAGGTCGGCGGCATGTTCCGGCAAACTGTTGCCGGCATGACAATCGAGCGCAAATGCCGCGTTCCATTCGTCACAGCCAACGCCTTGACCGTGCCCGAACAAAGGCGATAAGAGGCTGTCAGCCCTCGGGCCAGATGAGGCACCAGACGTGAGTGCAGACGCATGTGCGACGTCAGCGTGCGCGATCACATGTAGCGGCACGATCAATAGCGAACTCACCTGGGCGATGAGCACCAGCAATGCCATCAGCCGCGCGCGAAGCGAGCGGCCGTACGTGTCTATATGGCGGGATACGGTGGTGCGCATGGGGAGGAAAAGGCGGTGTATGGATGCTTGCGTTGTTGCAACAGTGTAGCACGACGGTTGGTGCCGGTCGTTTCGCATGGCCTGGCTACGCGGCACCTAATCAAAGGACTATCCCGATTGCATGAAATCGCAGCCATCGCCACTACCTCGGGTAAGCATCTGCATAACGCTGCTGTTTATTCGGGACGCGCTATTTCGCGTTGCCTATATCGTCAGTTTACGAATGTTGATTCCGCTCAGATTGCCTTGGCTTTTGCCTTAACACTTGCCTTGGCTTTCCTGGCGGTTTTCTTCACTTTCTTCGCGATGCTTTTTACTTTTGCCTTTACCGTCTTTGCACCAGACTTAATGCTCGCTTTAGCTGCCCTGACATCAGACTTGATGGTTTGCGTCACAGTATTTGCAGCAACGTTGGTCATAAAAAGGCTGGCAACCAATACCGCGATTAATTTCTTCATGGAGAACCTTTCAGGATTGATTGAAACAATTGCATCATTCGATTTAACATTAAACGCGCAACAATGTTATTTTTACAAGCAATGTACCAAGGCAGCGATGGTTAGACATCAATAACCTGTTTGACCAGACCGGATTGCCCAGCGTAATTTTGCGGAGGTTGAGCGTGGATTGCTTCTTTGTTCTTCGGGAGCGGGCCGTAAGGGCTCTGGCGAAACGCTCGAATAAACACCAGACTGGAAATATCTTAGAAATGCGCGTTCGACTCTCAGGTCTTCGCCGGAATGGAAGGTGAGAATTGCGACCCGCGCGCCAGGTTTCATGCACCAGGGTAGCACATCCAAAAAACGCTCCAAGACGCCAAACTCATCGTTAACGGCGATACGCAGCGCCTGAAAAGTTCGCGCCAAGGTTTTCTTATGCTCCGTAATCTCCGGAAATCTGCTGAGCGCAGTACGCACGACATCGGCCAGTTGGCGGGTCGTCAAGATCGGCGAAACGCTCTGTTTTATCACTTTCGATATAAGTTCAGCGTATGGCTCGTCGGCGTTTTTCGTCAACAGTTGAGCCAGCGCCTGCACGGTGAGGGACTGTAAAAGCACTGAAGCGGGTGAACCGCGCATCGGGTTTAACCGCAGATCAAGCGGCCCGTCGTTCTTATACGAAAAGCCGCGCGTGGGATCATCAAGCTGCATTGACGACACGCCCAAATCGGCAAGAATGCAATCAAACCCGCCGTCGGCTTCCGCTAGCAGCTGGGCAATACCGGCAAAATTCATTTTGTGTATTACCAGCACATCCTCGGAAAAACCGAGCTTGCGCAGGCGAGCCTCGGTACGTGGCAGTTCGATGGCATCGACATCGACCGCAAAGTGCCTGCCGCCGGGTGACAACAGAGGAAGAATCGCTTGCGTGTGGCCGCCGAACCCAAGTGTCGCGTCGAGCGATGTTTCGCCCGGGCCAGGATGCAGAATGGCGAGAATTTCATTCATGCAAATCGGTCGATGCATGCCAGCGGGTGTCTGACCGCGGGCGATCACCTTTTCTACATCAGCGGCGAACTTTTGCGGATCAAGTTCTTTGTATTTTTCTTCGAACTTGCGTGGGTGGGTGCCACGGTAACGTTTGCGACGCACGTGCGGCGGTGGTGCTTCGGTTGGCATACGCAGACCTGTGAGAAAGAACGGAAACCCGCCAGTAACACCCTGAGTATCGCTGGCCATGGCAAGTGCAGGTCAATCGCCGGTTACGCTCCCTGCGTCCAAAAAAATGGCCGGGTCTCGCGTTACCGCAAGCGTCCGGCCAGCTTTTATTTATAACGATGAACGTCGGTTACCAATAAATATCACCCAAAACTAAAAGTACCTGTGCCGAACGCCATCGCTGGTACATTTGTGTAACGCCATCTGACGACCTATTCACGGTTAAACCAATGCGCCAAGTGCAGCGCGCCGCGACATTAATCTAAGCGGCGGGCTTTCTGCCTGGGCTCTTGGGCGGAATATAGCCGGCGACGCGACAAAGCATCCCCTCTATTTTTTTGCCTTGATTGAACTGCACCACGCTGCACCGGGATATTTCACCTTGCGCAGACAGGTCGGACAGTAAGCCGCGTACTTTTACCAGTGGCATACCGACAGCCGCCGCAATTTCCGAGTCAAGCCGCTGACCATTTTTTCTGAGGTATTGCATGATTTCATTCATTGGAACTACTCCACTTTGACCAAGAAACTTGCGCAGCGCTAACATTCTGGCTGACGGACGAAGGGCTTAGCTACAGCTAAGCCCTTGAATTGATGGCTCCCCGACCTGGGCTCGAACCAGGGACC
>JBKJVA010000313.1:0-8180 GCA_046589675.1 Usitatibacteraceae bacterium | reverse complement strand
GTGTCGACAGCCAAAGGCAGCACTGCTGTGCTCGTAATCGGCAAGGATGGTTTTCTGATGCGTGACAGCACCACGGTCATCTTTGAAGGCAACAATACCAAGCACGGGCTGGTGGAGAGCGTGCTGATAACCACCGGAAAAGTGCTTGCCGTTTTTGCCAGGCGCAATGATGAAAAATTGACTATCAGGTCGCGTAATGCCACTGTCGGCATTCGGGGCACCGGTTGCTATCTCGAAATTCATGACGGTCGCACCTATTTTTGCCTGTGCTACGGTGAAGCGGCGGTGAGCGGTGCCGGTATGGCCGAACCCAAGGTGATCAAAACCACCCATCACGAGTCACCCGTTTGGCTTGATGATCGCGGCGGCATCATGAAGGTGGAGAAAGCAGACTTCGTCAATCACAACGATAATGAACTTATCATGCTGGAAAAACTGAACGGTCGCGAGCCGCCGTTTGTGGCATTGGGACTGACCGGGCGCTACTAAAGATAAGCAAACTCTAGTGTGGGCGCGGCTTACGCCGGCATTTCGCCCAGAAACACCCGCCAATGCTAGTGTTTCAAATTATCTTTGAAGATTACACCATGCGGCCGTAGTACACGCGGGTGTCATAGTCAAGCGCGACTTTTCCATCAGTTTGGTGTGCGTCAAAAATCTCTCGCGTGCGTTGCCTCATTGCGGCATAGCGGGGATCATCGCTGCTGGGCGCGTACGATGCGGAATTGAGCCGCCCCACCAGGCTCTCAAAATCAAAGCGTTGAATATTGTCGAAGTCGGCGTAACTCGGTGGTGCGCCAAAGAACGCGGTGAACACCGCTTTGTCCTGCACGTTCTTGTGATTGATCTCGTTGTAGTCGGTGGCAAATTCCTGCAGCAATGCTTCGTAGTCGCGCAGGAATGGCGTTGAATCGATGCGGCGGTCATTCCACACCAGCACCACCCAGCCTTCATCACTCAAGACACGTTGAAACTCGACGCGCGATTTGACTTGATCAAACCAATGGAAGGCCTGCCCGGCGACGATGATGTTGATGGCTTTACCCGGAAGCCGGGTCGCTTCCGAGGTGCCATCCACACTGCTGAAGCGCGCAAATTCGGCCAGATAAGCTTCGCCCGCCTCACGCATCTCCTTGTTGGGCTCCACACCGATGACGGGGTTGCCATTTTCCAGAAATAGTTTCGTGAGAATGCCGGTGCCGGAACCAACGTCCGCGATAACACTTTCCGGCGTCATGTCGCATTTCGCAGCGAGCAGGTCAAGAATTTCGACGGGATAGTGCGGTCGGTATTTGACATAGTCTTCAACGCGCGAGGAAAAGCGGGTGGTGGAATGTTGGGCGGTCATGGTGAGAGCACGTCGCGATTAAAACCAGTTGTCTTTCATGTCCAGAGTGGTGGTGTCGAGCGACTCGAGCAGGTTCAACATCGGTCGTACTTTGGGCAGTTCCCATTGAATGAAATACTGGCAGGCCTGCAACTTGCCGCGATAGAAATCCTCATATTGATTCCCCGAACGTGTGGCGACCAACGCCTGCTCAATCCAGATCCACGCCATCACGACATGTCCAAACGCTTCCAGATAAACGGAAGCATTGGCGAGTGTCTTTTCCACATTGCCAGCGGCATGCAAGTCGCGCGTAACTTCTACCAGATGATCGAGCAGCGTAAACACGTCACCCGCCCACTCGGTCAGATCGCCGTCTTCATCGGCCTTGTGCAACGTTGCTTCGATACGCGACACCAGCATCTTTAGTGCCGCGCCATCTTGCATCACCACTTTGCGCCCCAGCAAATCCAGCCCCTGAATGCCGTGGGTACCCTCATGAATGGCGTTCAGGCGATTGTCGCGGTAAAACTGCTCGACGTTGTAATCACGCGTGTAGCCATAGCCGCCATGCACCTGAATCGCCAGATCGTTGGCTGCCAGGCACCATTGTGACGGCCAGCTTTTGGCAATCGGCGTCAGGATATCCAGCAGTAGCGACGCCTCACGACGGCTGGTTTCATCCGCGCCGTTTTTTTCTTCATCGACCAGCTTTGCGCAATAAAGATTCAGTGCCAGTGCGCCCTCCACATAGGCCTTTTGCGCGAGCAGCATGCGTCGCACATCGGCGTGTTCCATGATGACGATCTGGGGTGTTGCGGGGTCCTTCGCTGCAATTGGACGGCCTTGTGGACGATTGCGCGCGTAATCGAGCGCGTGCAGATAAGCGGTATAGCCGAGCATGGTGGCACCGAGGCCGACACCGATGCGGGCCTCATTCATCATGTGAAACATACAGGCCAGACCCTGGTGCTGTTGCCCGACGAGATAAGCAATGGCACCGGCTTTGCCTTGCGGCGTGAACTGGCCTTCACCAAAATTGAGCAGGCAATTGGTGGTGCCGCGATAACCCATCTTGTGATTCAGCCCGGCGAGTGTGACGTCGTTGCGCTCGCCCAATGTCCCATCGGCATTGACTAGAAACTTCGGCACGATAAATAGTGAAAGTCCTTTCACGCCGGCGATCAGTTTGCCATCGGGACCCGGAATTTTTGCCAGCACCAGATGAATAATATTCTCGGCAAGATCATGGTCGCCAGCGGAAATCCACATCTTGTTGCCGGTCAGCCGAAAGTTGCCGTCGGCTTGCAACTCGGCGCGGGTTTTGATATCGGACAAACTCGAGCCTGCCTGCGGCTCCGACAGACACATCGTTCCCAGAAACCGCCCCGCCAACAGTGGACGTGCAAAGGTTTCGATTTGTTGACGGGTCCCATGGGCAAGCAGCAGATTTGCGTTGCCTGTCGTCAAAAACGGATAAGCAGCCGTGGCAACATTGGCCCCCATAAACCATGCAGTACAGGCTTTCTCGATCACGCAGGGCAATTGCATACCGCCCATTGCAAAATCTTGCCCAGCCGCGATTAGTCCAGCGGCGCTGAAGGCATCAACGGCTTGCTTGATTTCGGCGATAAGCTGCACATGCGCGCCCGACGCATCCATGGTAACGAACGGCTCATTCGCGTCGCTTTTCTTGTTGTGAGGCGCGAACAGGTCGGTGGCGATTTGCCGACTGGTTTCAATTGCCGCATCGAAAGTTTCGCGCGAATGATCGGCGAAGCGTGGATGCGCGGTCAGCGATTCTACTTCCAGCCATTCATAGAGCAGAAATTCAAGATCGCGACGCGAAAGAATCTTGCTCATTTCGCATCGAAGCGCTGGCCGGCGATTGCGCGTGCCTGGAGCAGCGACGCAGGCTTCCAGAATGCGGGGTCGGCGTGGGGATTATTGTCGAAGCTGCGCATGGTCTCGATGACGTTGGCAAGGCCTATCGATTCTGCATAATGCATTGGCCCGCCACGCCACCGCGGAAAGCCATAGCCTGTCAGGTAAATAACATCGATATCCGATGCACGCTGCGCAATACCCTCTTCCAGAATATGTGCCCCTTCATTAACCAATGCATACACCAGACGCTGACAAATTTCTTCGTCGCTAATCTGCCGCGGCGTGATGCCAGTCGATTGGCGATAGTCACGCAACACCGCCGCAACGGTAGCTGACGGATACGCTGTTCGGTCTCCCGGTTTATAGTCGTACCACCCTGCGCCAGTCTTCTGGCCATAGCGGCCCAGCTCGCATAAGCGGTCCCCGACTTTGGAGTAGACCATCCCCGGACGCTCGACGTAACGGCGCTGCCGAATATGCCAGCCGATATCATTTCCCGCCAGATCGCCCATGCGGAACGGACCCATGGCGAACCCAAACGCTTCAACCGCGCCATCAATCTGTTCAACCGACGCACCTTCATCGAGCATAAACATCGCCTGACGCAAATACTGTTCGATCATGCGATTGCCGATAAAGCCGTCGCACACACCAGAAACCACCGCCGTTTTCTGTATTTTTTTTGCAAGTTTCATCACCGTCGCCAACACATCTTTTGCCGTTGCGGTGCCACGCACAACCTCAAGCAATTTCATTACATTGGCCGGACTGAAAAAATGCAGGCCAACGACATCCTGCGGGCGCTGGGTGAAATTTGCAATCCTGTTCAGGTCCAGCGTTGAAGTGTTGCTGGCAAGAATCGCGCCGCGCTTCATGACCTTGTCGAGTCTGCTGAAAACCTGTTCCTTGACTTTAAGATCTTCAAAGACGGCTTCGATGACGAGGTCGGCATCCTTGATGTCCTCATACGCAAGCGTCGGCCTCAACAAGGTCATGCGCTGATCACTTTTTACCTTGGTGAGCTTGCCACGCTTGACACTATTTTCATAATTTTTCACAATCGTGGCAACACCCCTGTCGAGCGCATCCTGCGAGGTTTCCAGTATCGTGACGGCAAACCCTGCATTGAGAAAATTCATGCTGATGCCGCCGCCCATCGTGCCGGCGCCGATCACTGCGACTGTCACGATTGGCCGAATCGGTGTGGTTTCGGGCACATCTGCGATTTTTGAGGCGGCGCGTTCGGCAAAGAAGGTGTGTCGAAGTGCTGCCGATTCAGGTGTCGTCACCAGCTCCGTGAATAATTGGAACTCATAGGCGAGACCATCGTCGATATTGCGCAATACTGCTGCTTCAACCGCATCGACGCACTTCAGTGGCGCAGGGAAATGTCTGGATGTTGCTGCCACTCTGGCACGGGCCTCGGCAAAAAATGCCCCGGCGTTTGGCATGGTGATTTTCATGTCACGCACGCGTGGCAATTTCGCACTGTCGGCGATGATGCCTTGTGCAAACGCAAGCACGCCCGACATGAAGTCGCCATCAATTATTTTATCAATCGCGTTGGTTTTCGCGAGCACCTCGGACGCGACCGCATCGCCCGAGACGATCATTGTGAGTGCCAACTCAACGCCCGCCACTCTCGGCAAACGCTGGGTGCCGCCCGCACCTGGCAAGATGCCAATCTTTACTTCCGGTAACCCGATCATGACACCCGGTGCGGCGACCCGGTAATGACAGCCCAGCGAAATTTCAGTTCCGCCCCCCATACAAACACCATTGATCGCAGCAATTACCGGCTTGCTGCTGGCTTCGAACATGCGGATCAGGTCGTGCAGCGTCGGCGATTGCATCGCAACCGGTTTGCCAAATTCACGAATGTCGGCTCCGCCGGTCAACACGCCATTGGCACCGGTGATAACGATGGCCAGTACGCCGTCTTCCAAAATTGCCCGCTGCACCGCAGCCTCCATCGCCTGACGGGTCGCCAGACCCATGCTATTGATCGGCGGATTATCAATGGTAATGATGGCGATACGGTCCTGGACTTCATAGCGGGCGGTCATTTGGTTTTTCTGATATTGATTGAGATGGACTCTTGCGAATGACGCAGAGCGGAAATTCATTTGAGCGAACAACTATCTTGGTTTTCTCGGCATTCTGGAGAAAACACGGTCATACAACCAGTTCGGAACCACCCGCAATATTCGCGCGGCGATCCCCATCGACCACGGAATAACCGTGAACGATGTTTTCGAATCGATGGCGCGCGCAAAACGCACTACCGCCTCATCCACACCGATCAGAAATGGCATCTTGAATTTGTTCACGGCGGTCATCGGGGTCCTGATGTAGCCGGGGCAAATAGTCACCACGGATATGCCGTCGTCGCGTAGTTCAACGCGCAGTGATTCGCAGTATCTGATTGCTGCGGCCTTGGATGCCGAATAGGCACCGCCGCCGGGTATACCGCGAAATCCAGCCACACTGCTGATGCCGACCAGCGTGCCGCGCCGCTGACGTTTCATCGGTGCAACGAAGGCGTGAAAGGTATTCACCATGCCCATCACGTTGATGTCGAACACCTCCTGGAATGCCTTCAGGTCATCTTCAATATCGGTGAGCGTGCCGCGCGAAACGCCAGCGTTGGCAATGACGACATCGGGCACACCGAAACGGGCAATGAAATCGTCTGCCGCCTTTTTTAGCGCCAGCGCGTCGCGCACATCCAGCGCATAAACGGCAGGATGGGGTTCGAGCTCTGCGGCCAGACGCTCCAGAAAATCCCCACGTCGGGCGACCAAACCCAGTTGAACGCCGCGCTTGGCGTAAAAGCGCGCCATCGCTTCGCCGATGCCGGAGGAGGCACCCGTGATAAAAATTGTGGGCATTGGCTATTTTACGCGTGAGATGAAGACAACGAACGCTGCTGTTGCGTCTGCAAACAGAAACGCGGGCATTGCCCGCGTTTCTGTTTGTAACAATAATTGCCTGCTATTTCGCAGGTGCCGCCGATTTCTTTGCTTCGACCTTTGCAGGCGACGCGGGTGCCGCCACCGGAGAGACGGCAACGGATTTCAACGTTGCACGCGCCTGGCCGACAAGCTGATCGACGCTCGCAAACATCGCTGGTGCGCCACGGTTCCCCTGTTCAAGTGCGTAGCGTCCATTCACCACCAACGTGGGTGTGGCATGAATCTTGTAATCCTCGACCATTTTCCGCGCGCGGTTGGCCTTCGTTACCACCGAGAACGATTTTTGCACTTCTTCATATTTCTTCGGGTCGACGCCGTTCTTTTCCAGCCATTTGTTGAGTATTGCCGGGTTACCAAGCACGACTTTCTCCAGATGGGCAGCATCGAATATTTTGGCGTGCAGGCGATCAATCTGACCTAACGCCTCAAGCGAATAATACATAACCGTGCTGTCAATACCCATGATCGGCACCGGCGAGGGAATCCGCCTCACCTTCACATCGGCCGGTTGTTTCCTGGCCCAGGCTTCAAGTGTAGGTTCCAGATTAGCGCAGTGAATGCAGCCGTAGGCAAAAAACTCCAGCACTTCGACTTTGCCATCGTTCTCCACAGGTTGCGGCGGATTGAGTGAAGTCACGCCTTGTTGCGCGTGGGCGGCGGTGAAGGCACATATTGAAAACAATATCGCAGCGAATTTGTTTAACCACTTGGACATCATGAATTTCCCGTCTTAAAAAATATTAGTAATTTAATCGGCTGCTTTCACGACGGTGGCGTTGATTCCGTTTTGTGACAGCGAGGCCTTGATTCTGTTCACTTCAGCCGAACTTTTGTAGGGCCCCAGACGCACCCTGTATAACGTGCCTTTGTCGCGCACGTTGACCGAGCGGACGTTGGCTTCAAAACCGGAGAATGCAATCTTGGCTTTCAGATTCTCCGCGTCAGTCTCGCTCTGGAAAGCCCCTGCCTGCAGGTAAACAGTTTCTTCAGCAGCCGCTTTAGGCAGTTCCCGGGCAGCGGCGGCCTCGGTTTTTGCGGCCGGTTTGGGCTCTGATACGGGTGCTGGCTTGGCGGCGACTGCGGCGGGGGCGGACTTGCGATCAGTGGTACTACCGCCTTTGTCGCCCGGCAGAATCTGGTAAAACTCAAAGCGGGGCTTCTCCGGGTCGCCTTTCTCGCTCTTTGCGGCCGGTGGCGGACTCGGTCTCGCGGCGATGGTTGGCAATGCGCTTACGGGCGGGGATTTATCGAGAAAAGGGGTGTTGGCACGATTGAGCCAGATGGCAACGGCGAGCGCCAGCATAATCCCCAACAGCAGCCCGATAATGATGCCCATGAGCATTGGCGGCATGCCAGCACCTTTACCAGACCGGCTACCGTCAGCCGCGGACTTTGCTGCGGGTTTGTACTCTCGAGCCTGCATAATTACATTTTCTCCGGCGCCGAAACACCAACAACTGCCAAGCCGTTTTTGAGAACTTGCCTGGTCGCCAAAATGAGCGCCAACCGCGCCTGCTTCAGTTGCGCATCCGCAACCAGGAACTTCTCCGCATTGTAATAGCTATGCAGCTTGGCGGCGAGATCACTCAAGTAAACGCAGACGAGATGTGGCGAAAGCTCATGCGCGGCAGAGGTAAGAAGCGCAGGAAAATCAGCCAGAGCGCGCATGAGTTCGGATTCGTACTTGTTGGTCAGCGGCGATAACTCTGCGTCTTTCAACGTTGCAATATCGCCACCCCACTGGTTGAGCACACTGCAGATCCGCGCATGTGCATACTGCACGTAGTAGACCGGATTATCCTCAGAGCGGCTCTTGGCGAGATCGATATCGAAAGTCAGCTGCGAGTCGGATTTTCGCATGACGAAAAAATATCGCGTGGCGTCACGGCCAACTTCGTCGATTAAATCTCTCAGCGTCACATAACTGCCGGCACGCTTGGAAATTTTTACCTCATTACCAGCGCGCATCACCGTAATCATCTGGTGCAGGA
>JBKJVA010000068.1:0-5869 GCA_046589675.1 Usitatibacteraceae bacterium | reverse complement strand
TTGACGATTACGAGACCCTGTTGACCGATAACCGCATCTGGAAGCAACGGCTGGTCGGCATCGGTGTGGTCACGCCAGAACGTGCGCTGAATTTGGGATTCACCGGCCCGATGTTGCGGGGCTCGGGAATCGCCTGGGACTTGCGCAAAAAGCAGCCGTATGAAGTCTATGACCGTATGGATTTTGACATCCCGATCGGCACCAATGGCGATTCGTATGACCGGTATCTGGTGCGCATCCAGGAAATGCGCGAATCAAACAAGATAATCAAGCAGTGCGTAGAGTGGCTGCGCACCAATCCGGGCCCCGTCATCAGCGCTGACCACAAAGTCGCACCGCCTTCACGGGAAAGCATGAAGTCAAACATGGAAGAGTTGATTCATCATTTCAAACTCTTCACCGAAGGATTTCATGTGCCGCCCGGCGAGACTTATGCGGCAGTAGAACATCCGAAAGGGGAGTTTGGCATCTATCTCGTCTCTGATGGTGCCAACAAGCCTTATCGCCTGAAAATTCGTGCGCCGGGGTTTGCACATTTGGCGGCGCTGGATGAAATGTCCCGTGGCCACATGATTGCCGACGTTGTCACCATTATCGGTACGCAGGACATCGTATTCGGGGAAATTGATCGATGAGCACAGTGGCTCTTTTATCCGAAGCCTCCAAAAACAGGATTGATCGCGAAATTGCGAAATATCCGACAGATCAAAAGCAATCCGCCGTCATGTCGGCACTTGCCATCGCGCAGGATGAGCACCACTTGCTCTCGAACGAACTCATGGATGAAGTCGCACGATACCTCGGGATGCCAACCATCGCCGTCTATGAGGTGGCAACCTTCTACAACATGTACAACCTCAAGCCGACCGGCAAATGCAAAATTACCGTTTGTACCAATTTGCCCTGCGCGTTGTCGGGCGGTGTGGATGCGGCGGAGTATCTGAAAATGAAACTTGGCGTAGATTGGCGCGAGACAACCGCCGACGGCAATTTCACGCTGGTCGAAGGTGAATGCATGGGGGCGTGCGGTGACGCGCCGGTATTGCTGGTGAACAACAAACGCATGTGCAGCTTCATGTCGCACGAGAAGCTCGATCAGCTCATTGAGGAACTGAAGTGATGGCCGGATTTACAAAACCTCTCGACTACGGTCCTGACGCCATCATTCTCAAAGGACTTGACGGCAACAACTGGCGTTTGAAGGATTACGAGTTGCGCGGTGGCTACGTTGCGCTGAAGAAAATCCTTCAAGACCATATCAAACCGGAAGACGTGATCGCCGAAGTCAAAAAGTCGGCGTTGCGCGGTCGTGGCGGCGCGGGCTTTCCAACGGGATTGAAGTGGAGTTTCATGCCGCGGTCGTTTCCGGGTGCAAAGTATCTGGTGTGTAATTCCGATGAAGGCGAGCCCGGCACGTTCAAGGACCGGGACATCCTCCGCTACAACCCCCATGTCCTGATTGAAGGCATGATCATTGCCGCTTACGCGATGGGCGTCGGAATTGGTTACAACTATATCCACGGCGAAATCTGGGCGGATTACGAGCGCTTTGAAGAGGCCCTCGAAGAAGCGCGCGCTGCCGGTTATCTCGGCGATAAAATCCTCGGGTCGGAATTCTGCTTTCAGTTGCATGCCTTCCACGGTTACGGTGCCTATATTTGCGGCGAAGAAACGGCATTGCTCGAATCCATCGAGGGTAAAAAAGGGCAGCCGCGTTTCAAACCACCGTTTCCGGCAAGTTTTGGTCTTTATGGCAAGCCGACGACGATCAATAACACCGAGACATTTGCCGCCGTACCCTACATCATGCGCGAGGGCGGCGACGCGTTCCTGAGTCTGGGAAAACCGAACAACGGCGGCACCAAACTATTTTCGATGTCGGGCAATGTGGCGCGCCCCGGCAACTATGAGGTTCGGCTCGGTACCCCGTTCGCCAAACTGCTGGAAATGGCGGGCGGCATGCGCGGCGGCAAGAAATTGAAAGGTGTGATTCCGGGTGGATCCTCGATGCCTGTCATTCGCGGAGACGTCATGATGGCCACCGACATGGACTATGATTCCATTGCCAAAGCGGGCTCGATGCTGGGGTCGGGGGCCGTGATCGTAATGGATGAAGATACCTGCATGGTCAAGGCCGCCGAACGGCTCGCCTATTTTTACTATGAAGAATCGTGCGGTCAGTGCACGCCTTGCCGTGAAGGCACCGGCTGGTTATATCGCATCATCCATCGTATCGAACACGGTCAGGGCAGACAGGAAGACCTCGATCTTCTCCTGAATCTGGCTGACCAGATTCAGGGCCGCACGATTTGCGCGCTGGGGGACGCCGCCGCGATGCCGGTGCGCGCTTTCATCAAGAACTACCGCGAAGAATTTGAGTACCACGTCGCGCATAAACGCTGCATGGTGGGACCGGGCGGTTACTCAACGCACCCGTCTGCCGAATTACTCGCAATGGCGGCAGAATAATCATGGTTAATCTTGAGATTGACGGCAAAATTGTATCGGTCGAGAGCGGGGCCACGGTGATGGAGGCCGCGAACAAGCTCGGCACATTCATCCCGCATTTTTGCTATCACAAAAAATTGTCTATCGCGGCGAACTGCCGCATGTGTCTGGTGCAAGTTGAAAAGGCGCCAAAGCCATTGCCGGCCTGCGCAACGCCTGCTACCGAGGGAATGAAGGTCCAGACCAACTCCGCCTACGCCAAAACGGCGCAACAGGGCGTGATGGAGTTTCTGCTCATCAATCACCCGCTCGACTGTCCCATTTGCGATCAGGGCGGTGAATGCCAGTTGCAGGATCTGGCGGTGGGCTATGGCGCATCGGCGTCGCGCTACCAGGAAGCCAAGCGGGTCGTCGTCAACAAGAATCTCGGCCCCTTGATTGCAACCGATATGACGCGCTGTATTCACTGCACGCGCTGCGTTCGCTTTGGGCAGGAAGTCGCGGGTATCATGGAACTCGGGCAGGCGGGCCGCGGCGAACATTCCGAAATCCTCGCTTTTGTTGGCCAGACAGTTGACTCCGAATTGTCTGGCAACATGATCGATCTTTGTCCCGTCGGTGCACTCACATCCAAGCCATTCCGCTACACCGCGCGTAGCTGGGAATTGTCCCGCCGCAAGTCGGTGGCACCGCACGATGGCTTGGGTTCCAATATTGTAGTGCAGGTGATGCAGGATCGCGTGATGCGCGTCCTGCCGCTCGAAAACGAAAACATTAACGAATGCTGGCTATCGGACAAGGATCGCTTTTCGTACGAGGGATTGAATTCCGAAGATCGCCTAACCAGACCGATGATCAAGCAGGGTGGCCAATGGATGGAAGTCGATTGGCAGCAGGCGCTGGCGTTTGTGGCGCACGCTCTCAAGGACATCAAATCCACCCATGGTGCGGAATCGATCGCAGCTTTGGCTTCAAATCACCAGACGCTTGAAGAGCTGCACCTTTTAAACAAATTGATGCGAGGCTTGGGCTCGAACAATATCGATACGCGTCTGCGTCAGTCTGACACGCGCACCGATGGCGATAGCGCAGGCGCGCGCTGGCTCGGGTTGAATATCGCCGAAATTTCCAACTTGCAATCCGTGCTGGTCATTGGTGCGACGTTGCGTAAAGAGCAGCCTTTGCTTGCGAATCGCCTGCGCCAAGCAGCGAAAAAGGGTCTGCAACTCAACATCCTCCACGTTGCAGACGACGAACTATTGATGAAAGTGGCCAATATTGCCGTCGCGGCACCGTCGGCATTGCCCGCCACGCTTGCGGCAATCGCCAAAGCATTGGCCGAACTTAAGGGCGGTACGCTCGATCAAGCCGTTTCAAGCCTGGTCAAAGAGGCAATTGTTTCAGCGGAGACAACGGCTATTGCCAAAAGCCTCGCCGACAAGCAGAAAATTGCAGTCTTGCTAGGCAATCTTGCCCAGCATCACCCAAATTACTCGGCAATACATTTGTTGGCGCAGGAGATTGCGCGGCTGTCTGGCGGGGTGCTTGGTTTTTTCGGTGAAGCGGCAAACAGCGTGGGTGCGGAAGTCATCGGTGCCACACCTGGCAACGAGGGTTTGTGTGCACAAGGCATGGTTGCCCAGCCGCGCAAGGCATACATTCTCCTCGGTATTGAACCTTCGCTGGATTGTTACGATCCACGCGCCACCATTGCAGCATTGAAAGCCGCGGAACTGGTCGTGTCACTTTCTGCGTTCAAGGGTGACATCGCCGAGGTCGCAACGGTCGCGTTGCCGATTGCGCCATTCACCGAAACCGCAGGCACCTTCGTCAATACCGAAGGCACCGTCCAGTCGTTCAATGGCGTGGTCAAACCGCTCGGCGAAGCGCGTCCCGCATGGAAAGTTTTGCGCGTACTCGGCAATCTGCTCGAGATCGCCGGCTTTGAACAGGAGAGCGTCGATGCGATCCGTAAAGAAATTGCACCCGACTTGCAAGCGTTCGTGAATTCCAGGCTGAACAATACGATCTCTGCCGTGACTGCCACAATTGAAAAGTCGCCTGCCGGTGTTGAGCGAATAGGTGAAGTGCCGATTTATGCCACCGATGCGTTGGTGCGGCGCGCCAGCAGCCTGCAAAAAACGGCTGATGCAAAAAATGCGAAACGTGTTTACGTCGCGAGTGACGTCGCCGAGAAGCACGGGTTGGTTGAAGGTACCGAGGTGCGCATTACCCAGGGAGACGCATCGATCGTGCTGCAGGCGAAGCTGGATAAGCGCTTGGCCAAAAGCTGTGTGCGTATCGCGGCGGCACTGCATGAGACATCCACGTTGGGGCCGATGTTCGGGACCGTCACGCTGGAAAATATTTCGATGGCCGCTGCGGCCGAATAACAGGGCGAACAAAGACGAACATGGACGCACTTGTTCAAACCCTGAATCAGGGTTTTATCACCACACTTGGCGCAACTTGGGGTCCGCCCGCCTGGGCACTCACAAAAGCGCTCGTGATGGTGGTGATGGTAGTGGTACCGTTGTTGCTGTTTGTACTATATTTCCAGTTGGTCGAACGCTGGGTGATCGGCTGGATGCAGGTGCGTCGTGGCCCCAATCGCGTCGGGCCGTGGGGCTTGCTGCAGCCGATTGCAGACGCAATCAAATTGTTTCTCAAGGAACAAATTGTACCGAGCGGTGCCAATAAAGCGCTGTTTCTGATCGCACCGGCGATTTCCGTTGCACCCGCCATGGCAGTCTGGGCGGTCATTCCATTCACGCCGACCTGGGTGGTGGCAAACGTCGATGCCGGGCTTCTGGTGGTGCTTGCAATGACCTCGATGGGTGTCTATGGCGTGATCATCGCTGGCTGGGCGTCAAATTCAAAATACGCTTTCATCGGGGCAATGCGCTCGGCGGCACAAGTGGTGAGTTACGAAATCGCGATGGGCTTCGCGCTGGTCGGTGGTTTAATGGCCGCGCAAACGATGAACCTGACACAGGTTATTGCGCGACAGGATGGTTCCTACGGCATGCTGGAGTGGTTCTTCATTCCCCTTTTTCCGCTATTTATCGTGCACTTCATCGCCGGGGTGGCAGAAACCAACCGCCATCCGTTCGACGTAGCCGAGGGTGAATCAGAAATCGTTGCAGGCCCGTTGGTCGAATATTCGGGTATGACCTGGTCGCTGTTTTTCCTGGCCGAGTACGCGAACATGCTGCTCGTTGCGACCATCTCCACCATCTTGTTTATGGGTGGATGGCTGTCCCCCTTCCCCAAGGCGATTCCGCTGCTGGGCGAACCTGGTATCTGGTGGTTGCTCATCAAGATGTTTGCCTTGATGTTTATCTTCGTCTGGATTCGGGCGTCGTTTCCCCGCTACCGTTACGACCAGATCATGCGTTTAGGCTGGAAAATATTTATACCG
>JBKJVA010000126.1:0-5934 GCA_046589675.1 Usitatibacteraceae bacterium | reverse complement strand
ATGAAAATGACGTGCTCGACGAATTCTTCCGTACCGGCCGTTACCGTCCGCGTGGCTCTGGCGAAACCGTGCAGACCTCCAGCCCGTCGATGGATATTTCAAAAGCATCGAACTTTGAACGTTTTCTGTATGACCTCCTCTGGCGCGATCCTGCGGCTGTACACGAACTGATGCGCAAAGTCGAACATGAAGGTGGTTTCGACGTTTCAGATTGCGCGGATATATGGAAACGGATGCCTGCTTTCGGTTTTGTTTCCGGACGCAGCACCCATGCAGATCGTATCGCAACGATTCAGGCAGTTTGGAAACAATATCAGGTTGAAATAGACACCCACACCGCAGACGGCGTCAAAGTCGCGATGGAGCATCGCGAGCCCGGCGTGCAGGTGGTCTGCCTTGAGACGGCGTTGCCGGTAAAATTTGAAGCCAGTATGGTTGAAGCTTTGGGCAGGAAACCAGTGCGGCCTGCAGGATTCGACGGTATTGAAAACTTGCCGCAATCGTTTGAGGTCATGGATGCCGACGCGACGCTCATCAAGCGGTTTATTGCGGGGAAGATTGATGATTGACGAGGCTGGTCCGCCCGAGTGTGCGATATGATCTGGTGGTAAATTTGGCAAGTGGTTCACTCGTGAGCCAAGCAAAAGTTCATCGCGCAAGCCAGTGCGATCGGGTGAAGTCGCGGACGCATTGCATGCCGTGCATGTCGCATGCATTCATGGCTTGAAATTTCCATGCAACATGTAGCGTGAACCTGGGTGCACCAGCCGCGCCTGTGTGATTGGTATGCCGCCTCTTTCGGTGCCGCGTGTAATGACCAGGCAAGGTTCGTTAGATCGGATCTTAAGCAAGCGCGCTTCCTGCGCTGTGGGGGCGCTGGCCTCAATCGAGTACTGTGCCTCCCATAGCGGCGCGACTTGCAACAGGTATTGAGTAGGCGTGATCTGCGTGAAGTCGGCGCTCAAATAGTCCGGCGCGCAGGCAGGGTTGACGTAGCGATTCTCGCATTGCAATGGCACGTCGTTTTCGAAATGAACGATCAAGGTGTGGAATATTGGCGCACCGATGGCCAAACGGAACCGAGTGGCCACGTCGGCAGTCGCGCGTACCCGCTTCGCAACGTGCACCTCAGCGTGGTGGCGGTGTCCGCGCGCGGTGATCTCTTCGTGTAGGTCACGAATGCTCAACGTTGACGACACACGAACCAAATGTGCCGCGAAAGTACCAACGCCCTGCACGCGATCGACCAACCCTTCGGACTGTAGCTCGCGCAGCGCTCGCGACACTGTCACGCGGCTGACGCCAAATTGGGCCACCAGTTCTGCTTCGGATGGCATCAAAGCGCTTGGTGGCCACCTTTCACCGGCTAGCCCCTCCTTAAGAAACTGCTTGATACGAGCATAAGGTGCTACCGGCATCGTGGTAGGTGTCGAGGAGGCATTGGTTTTAAAATTCATGATGAAAATATTACTTGCATATGCTTGCATAGTCAAGTAGATTTGGCCACTCAATGAGTTGCTGCATCGAGGCATGCATGTCCGACTTGGCCGCCGTCAATAGAGTTGCCCAATCTCGCCCAGTGCGTGCACCGCGCGGCTCGAAGCTTGTGTGCAAGAACTGGCTCATCGAAGCCGCGTACCGCATGCTTCAGAACAACCTAGACCCCGAAGTGGCCGAAAACCCGGACGCACTTGTGGTTTACGGCGGTATCGGCAAGGCGGCGCGCAACTGGGACTGCTACGAAGCCATACTCAAGAGCCTGCGCGAACTGAAAGAAGACGAAACGTTACTGGTCCAGTCGGGCAAGCCGGTGGGCGTGTTTCGTACCCACGTCGATGCGCCCCGGGTGCTGATTGCCAACTCGAATCTGGTGCCCAAATGGGCAACGTGGGAGCACTTCCATGAACTCGACCGCATGGGCCTGATGATGTATGGTCAGATGACAGCCGGCTCGTGGATCTATATCGGCAGTCAGGGCATCGTCCAGGGTACCTACGAAACTTTCGTCGAAGCGGGTCGGCAACACTATGTCGGCGACCTTGCAGGCCGATGGATTCTCACTGCCGGTTTGGGGGGCATGGGCGGCGCGCAGCCGCTGGCCGCAAGTTTTGCGGGCGCTTCGTCTCTGAACATCGAATGCCAGCAATCACGCATTGAATTCCGCATTAAGACTCGCTATCTCGACGAGCAAGCGATAGACCTCGATGATGCGCTAGCCCGCTTGGAGCGATACGCATATGAGAAGAAGGCGGTCTCGATCGGGCTGCTAGGCAACGCGGCCGACATCCTGCCCGAATTGGTCAAGCGGGCGAAGAAAGGTGGCATCCGTCCTGACCTGGTGACCGATCAAACCTCTGCACACGATCTCATCAACGGCTATCTGCCCTCGGGCTGGAGCGTCGAAGGCTGGCGCGCCGCGCAGGCCGACGCACTTCAGCACGATTCGCTGCGTGAAGCTGCGGCAAAAAGTTGCGCGGTGCATGTGCAAGCCATGCTCGACTTCCAGGCAATTGGCGTACCAACGGTGGACTATGGCAACAACATCCGCCAGGTCGCGTTCGACCACGGTGTAAAGAACGCGTTCGACTTCCCTGGCTTCGTGCCCGCATATATTCGCCCGCTTTTCTGCCAGGGCAAGGGCCCATTTCGTTGGGTTGCGCTGAGTGGCGACCCCGAAGACATTCGCAAGACTGACGCCAGAATGAAGGAGCTGTTCCCCGCTGACAAACACCTGCATCGCTGGCTCGATATGGCCGCCGATCGCATCGCCTTCCAAGGCTTGCCCGCGCGCATTTGCTGGATTGGCCTGGGCGAGCGCCATCGTGCCGGCATCGCGTTCAACGAGATGGTCAAGAGCGGAGAGCTGAAAGCGCCCATCGTCATCGGTCGCGACCATCTGGACAGCGGCTCGGTGGCGTCGCCGAATCGCGAGACCGAGGCAATGCGCGACGGCAGTGACGCCGTGTCAGATTGGCCGCTGCTCAATGCGCTGCTCAACACGGCGGGCGGTGCCACGTGGGTGTCGCTGCATCACGGCGGCGGTGTTGGCATGGGGTACTCTCAGCACGCCGGCGTGGTGATCGTCTGCGATGGTACCGACGCCGCAGCAAAGCGCATCGAGCGTGTGTTGTGGAACGATCCGGCCACGGGCGTGATGCGCCATGCCGATGCCGGCTACGACGTGGCAGTCAAATGCGCACGCGAACAGGGCATGAACATGCCGATGCTGGAAACTTGATATGCTGATCCAGCCTGGCCAGCTCACGCATCGAGCACGCGACTCAACTGGTGCGCAATGGCCCGATTTCGCATATTTTACGGGCACTGCCGGATTTGCCGCCGCTTTGGATACAACCCTGACTCACTAGGCTGCCTCTTAATCCGCATCACGAAAATCTTGAAAGAGAATCATCATGAAACCAAATATTCTTGATTTCGCAAGACAAGAGTTCGTCGAATCCCACATCTTTTGGCCGTGCCTGGCGTCGCATTTGCTTTTACTACGCATGAGGCAATTATTTGGTACGACAAAGTAATCGAGGTAACGCAGCAATTCCTTCGTTCAGATAAAGCACGTCTGCTATACCAAATTGATCGGAATGGTTAGTGACAATCCGTCCACGGTTTCAAGTAACGACAGCCAAGCCGCTCGGCTGACCAATCGAGCGGCTAAATCCCTTAATGGAAAGTTGACAAGATCATGACTAATAAACTTACCCAAACAGCGGTCGCCACTGGCGTATTTTTTCTTGTCAATAGCGCGGTCGCACAGCAAGCAAATCCCGTTTCTGGTACTGCGGTCGGCCAGACTACGTCGCTTGAGAGAGTCCAGATCACAGGCAGTCGCATCAATTTGAAACAGGAGCAGATCGCCGGTGTAGGCCCGGTCACTATTATTGATAGCGAGGCGATTCAGCGCTCCGGGGCCATTTCAGTTGAAACACTTCTGCAGCGGCTACCCGCATCTGCCGGCTTCGCGGGCAACCAGACCAGTGCCTATTGGACCAGCAACGGCTGGGGTACGGCGCAAGTCAACCTGCGTGGCCTCGGGATCAACCGGACGTTGGTCCTGCTGAATGGCCGGCGTGTTGTGAACGGCGGCACTGGTGCCAACAGCTCGGTGGATTTGAGCATGATTCCCGTCGCCATGATCGAGCGAATCGAGGTTCTGAAAGACGGGGCGTCCGCAGTTTACGGTGCAGACGCTGTTGCCGGCGTCGTGAACATTATTACTAAAAAGGGGTTGAATGGCGGCGAAGCCGCCATTCGGTACGGCGAAGCATCGCGGGGCGACGGCGACGAAACTAGCGCTGATCTGGCTTGGGGAATAACCGGCAATAAAGGCTCGCTCATGACTGCGATCCACTACGCGAAAGCCGGGGCGGTCGGCATGGCTAGCCGCGCACCCTGCGGACTGAGCGAACTCAATGGAAAGCTGGAATGCGTCAACAGTTCGGCCACGCTCGGCGGTCGCGCACGCCTAGCTAACGGGCGGCGTATCAATTTCAACAATGCGATTCAAGCCACCACGACCTTCGAGACGTATTCGGCCTTGGTTCACAACTACAACAGCAACGAGTCGCTTAATGCAGTCAATCCAATAAAACGTCTTGGCCTGAGCACCTTTGGAACTCTCAGTCTCACCCCGGACACAGAGCTTTTCACGGAGGTGCTGTTTTCTTACCGCGACTCGGGCCAGCTTGCCACGCCGGGAACGCTCGGGGCAAACCGCGCCATCCGTATTGCGGCAACTCATCCAACGAATCCTACTGGACAAGCCTTGACTTTGGAACGGCGCCGCATTGGGGAAATCGGTGCCCGCATTTTCTTCCAGGAGACCGAGACGTTCCGGGTCTTGACGGGTGCAAAGGGAAATTTCGGTGCCAACTGGGATTGGAATGCTGCATTGAACTGGGGGCGCAACACCGGCATTGACGGCTCGACGAATGTTGCTAACCTCGATCGGGTCGATCTGACGCTCGACCGAACTCGATGCAGCACTGCCGTTGGTGCCGCCATTCCGTGCGGCAACTACCTTGGAAACGGCAGTCTTTCGCCCGCCGTGCTGAAATACATTTTGGCAACCACGCGCGATACCGGCGGCAACGACCAGAAAAGCGCCAGCGCTAATGTCAGCGGCCAGCTATTTGAATTGCCCGCCGGTCCGGTGGGATTCGCGTCAGGCTTAGAGTTTCGCAAGGAAAGCGGCTGGCGCAACCCGGATAGCCTTACCGTAATGGGCGCGGCCAACACTAACCGCCAGGATCCGATTGCCGGCGAGTACACCGCACGCGAAATCTATGCCGAGCTGTCTGTGCCGCTCTTGAAGCAAATGCCGTTCTTTGAATCACTGAACGTCAACGCGGCAGGCCGATATTCTGATTACAACCTGTTCGGCGCCAAAAGTACCTACAAAATGGGGCTGGATTGGCAGGTGGTTAAGAGCGTAAAAATTCGCTCCAACTATTCGACTTCATTTCGCGTTCCCAACGTCCCCGAGCTGTTTGGTGGGGTGTCAGAAGGCAATCTGACCACAACTGACCCATGTAGCCGATGGAGCACTCTACCCATCACCTCGATTGTCTCTGTGAACTGTAGGGCGGCAGGCGTCCCGGTGGGTTACACGCAGTTGGGCAACACCATATTGACCACCGGGGGCGGCAACCCGAAACTGGGTCCAGAGGACGCTAAAACGCTCACCGTCGGCGCGGTATGGACGCCATTCAAAGCACTGACTCTGACCGTGGACTATTACAACATCAAGATTAACAATGCGATTCAAAGCGTTCCCGGCTCAATCAAGCTCTCGGTTTGCTACAACACGCCGGGGCTTTCCCACTTGTTCTGTAATCCGTCCAGCTTCACTCGTAATCCTGTCACGGGTGAAGTGAATTTCCTTTCCGCGCAGCCACTCAATGCGGCTAACGAACGTCT